>JANEMG010000001.1 GCA_024511045.1 Gammaproteobacteria bacterium
TATGCCTACTTTGTTTCTCCTCTGCGCTATCGCACCCCGGATAAACAGTGCGGCCCTGGTCGCTACCGAGGACTAACCGCCTTCGCTTCGCTCTCCATGGCGGTCAGCGTCGGGATGACAGGAATTATTGGCTTTCGTAGAAGCTGATGGTTCATACGTATATCAGATTTTAGAATTACTCGACCAGCGTACACAATTACGCATCATTGCGCCCCGCGATCGAGATTATCCGTTAATGCCTGGTGGGCATGTGGCGCGCCAGTCCTTCAACCCTTGCCCAATATCTTGCTCAACACGTCATCGATCACCTGATAGTACTTGGTCTGCTCCACGGAATGATCGGCCGGATTGGATTTGCCGAAGGATTCTCCGGAACCCTTGGTAAATATGTAGATGAAATAACCCAATGGCGCAAAAGCGAATATCGCAACAATCCACATCCAGAACGTGATTTCGATGATTTCTCCCATGATCTCTCCTAAACGTTTGTTTCATTATCATTTATTGAACGGAATAATATAACCTGCCGGGCATTTTGCCACAAGTACAAATTTCAACACCGGTTTATTCAACCGCAGCCATCCAGAATCGACGCTGCCGAGAAGCGGCATGCCTCCTGAAAAAGGCAAACGGATTGCCGTGCAATCGGTTGCGTTTCAGTATTTATAGACGTATACTTCCAGCCTAGTACAGCACCTGTTTTCTTTAAATTGAATATCAAACAGATACTCACAATCCCGAGTTTCTTATTGGAGGGTTTCAGTTTAAATAGGCGCTGCACTGCTCAATTGCCTGATGATTGAGCCAACAAATTTTCGTCAAAAACCGTCTGGAGGTTAAACACCATGAAATGGGAAACACCAAGCTATAAAGATCTTCGCTTTGGCTTCGAAGTAACGATGTACATCTACAATCGTTGAGCATCGAGCAGCGACTATCACAAAAGGGGTTCAGCGATGGACCCCTTTTTTGTGCCCTGGAAAAAATCAGCGCCCCTGCAGTCATATCCCACGCCGGCCGCAGCTTTAACATTGTACAGCCAGCACCCGCAAGGTATTGACCCCTTTGCCTCCCAAACCGGGGCGTAGTATCATTCCACTCTTGTCATGCAACCCGGATTCAAGCCATCACAATCATGAAAATCAGAGTACTCGGTTCCGGCGCCGGCGGCGGCTTCCCGCAATGGAACTGCAACTGCCACAACTGCCACCGTCTGCGTCATCAGGAAATGAACGGCACAGCGCGCACCCAGTCGTCCATTGCCGTCAGCAGCGACGACAGAAACTGGCTGTTGTTCAACACCTCGCCGGACATCCGCGCCCAACTGGAAGCCTTTCCCGCCATACAGCCCCGGGAAGGGGTCCGCGACACCGGCATCAAGGCCATACTGCTGATCGACAGCCAGATCGACCATACCACCGGCATGCTGATGCTTCGCGAAGGAAAACCGCTGCAGGTGTATTGCAGCGAGATGGTCAGACAGGACCTGAGCACCGGCTTTCCACTGTTCAAAATGCTGGAAGACTACTGCACCGTCGAACACCACCCCGTGCCGCTGGATGGCGGCAGCTTCACGATCCCAGGCATCGACGACCTGCGCTTCTACAGCCACCCCCTGAAGAGCAAGGCGCCGCCCTATTCTCCGCACCGCCACGCCCCGCATGACGGGGACAACATCGGCGTCGTCATCGAGCAGATCTCCACCGGCAAGAAAGTCTACTACGCCCCGGGACTTGGCGAAATCGAACCGCACGTCATGGCCGCCATGCAGGATGCCGACTGCCTGCTGGTGGACGGCACCTTCTGGACCGACGACGAAATGGAACAGCAGGGCATCAGCCCGAAAAAGGCCAGGGAAATCGGCCACCTTCCGCAATCCGGTCCTGGCGGCATGATCGAAGTGCTCGACGGCGTCCATGAAACCCGGAAAATCTTGATCCATATCAACAACACCAACCCGATTTTGGACGATGATTCCGCGCAGCGCAGACAACTGACCGAAGCAGGCATCGAAGTGGCCTGCGACGGCATGGAAATCATTCTATAGAGGGTATCGATAAAACCAATGCAGAACGCCAACGATCAGGCCTGGAGCCGCGAGGAATTTGCCGCAAGACTGCGCGGCATGGAAAAGTATTACCATATCCATCACCCCTACCATGTCCTGATGAACGAGGGCAAACTCAACAAACAGCAATTGCAGGGCTGGGTGGCCAATCGCTATTACTACCAGATCAGCATCCCCATCAAGGACGCCAACATCCTGGCCAACTGCCCGGACCGCAAGACCCGCGCCATCTGGATACAACGCATCCTGGATCACGACAGCCATCCCGACGACCCGGGCGGCATCGAAGCCTGGGTGCAGCTGGGCATGGCCGTGGGCCTGAGCCGCGAGGAGATCACCTCTCTCGAGCATGTCCTGCCGGGTGTCCGCTTTGCCGTGGACGCCTATGTGAACTTCGCCCGCCGGGCCGACTGGCACGAGGCGGCCAGCTCCTCCCTGACGGAACTGTTCGCGCCCAAGATTCACCAGCAGCGTCTGGACAACTGGCCGGAGCACTACCCCTGGGTGAAGCAGGAAGGCTACATCTATTTCCGCAAGCGCCTCAGCGAAGCGCGCCGCGATGTCGAACACGGCCTGGAAATCACCCTGGACTGGTACAAGACCCGGGAACAGCAGGAGCGCATGATGGACATCCTGAAATTCAAGCTGGATGTCCTGTGGTCCATGGCGGACGCCATGTACCTGGCCTATATCAACGACATGCCCCCCTATTTCAACATCGACGCATGATTGCCCGCACTCCGATCCGACAGCCGGCAGGGAAACGAACCCCATGAGCATCAACCCCGACGACATCTTCGCCTTTTCCCCGCAGCACCGGCTGCAGTGGGAGGAGGCCCAGCAAAAGGACGTCATCCTCTATCCGGAAGGCATGGTGGAACTGAATCAGAGCTCCGTGGAAATCCTTAAAATGTGCGACGGCAGCCGGAATCTGCAGCAAATCGTCCACGACCTGGAACAAAAGTTCGGAACCACCGGACTAAAGGACGATATCATTCAATTTCTGGAAATTGCCCTGCAAAATGGCTGGATCGAACGCACCACAAATTAGCCCGCCGCGCTGGCTGCTGGCGGAACTGACCTACAGCTGCCCGCTGCAGTGTCCCTACTGCTCCAATCCCATCGATTATTCGCAATACCCCGAGGAACTGGACACCGGCGAATGGCAGAGGGTCCTGAGCCAGGCGCGCAAAATGGGCGCCGTGCAGCTGGGCTTCTCCGGCGGCGAACCCCTGACCCGCAAGGATCTTCCCGAACTGGTCAGCCATGCCAGCGATCTCGGCTACTACTCCAACCTGATCACCTCCGGCTACGGCCTGAACGAAGAGAAAATCGTACAGCTGCAGCAGGCCGGCCTGGACCACATCCAGGTCAGCATCCAGGCCAGCACCCAGGAGCTCAACGACCACCTGGCCGGCACCGAGTCCTATCAGCACAAGAAAAAGGTCGCCCACCTGGTGAAAAAACACGGCTACCCGATGGTGCTGTGCGTCGTGATCCACCGCGAAAACATCCACCAGATGCAGCAGATCCTGGAAATGGCCATCGAGCTGGAAGCGGACTACCTGGAACTAGCCAACACCCAGTACTACGGCTGGGCGCATCTCAACCGGGACCTGCTGCTGCCCACCAGGGAACAGTTCCTGGAAGCCGAAGCGATCGCCCAGCGCTATAAGAAGCGGCTGGCCGGAAAAATGAAAATCTATTACGTGGTTCCGGACTATTACGAAGACCGGCCCAAGGCCTGCATGAACGGCTGGGGCACCACCTTTCTGACCATCGCCCCCGACGGTACGGCGCTGCCCTGCCATTCCGCGCGCAGTCTGCCTGGCCTGGACTGCCCCAATGTCCGGGACTACAGCATCGCCGAAATCTGGAACGAATCCAGGGCCTTCAATTTCTTCCGCGGCACGGAATGGATGAAGGAACCCTGCCGCAGCTGCGATGAAAAGCGCAAAGACTTCGGCGGCTGCCGCTGCCAGGCCTACCTGCTGACCGGCGACATGTACAACGCCGACCCGGTGTGCAGCAAGTCGCCGCAGCATCAGGTGATAGAAGAAGCCATAGCCGCGGCGCGGCGCAGCGCCGAACAGACAGAAGCGCCCCTGATCTTCCGCAACAGCCGCAAATCCCGCGAACTGAGCGGCGGCAAATAACCCCGCAGGAGCGGCTTCAGCCGCGACTTCAAAAAACACCCTGCCAACCCCGGTCAAGATGACAGCTGCAGGAGGTGTTGAGGCAGGAAACGCATCTTTCCATCGTTCCCACGCTCTGCGTGGGAATGCATAACGAAACGCTCTGCGTTTCGTGACGCGGAGCGTCCATGGATGGGTTCCCACGCAGAGCGTGGGATCCATTATAAAACCGGCTTCTGTTGAAATCGCGGCTGAAGCCGCTCCTACGACCGCCCCTACGTCAGCCCCGTCCACGGCTCATACAATCCCTCGGCATCGATGCCGAACAGCTCCAGCATCCTGCCCACCGCCTCGTCGACCAGATCGTCCAGGGTTTTCGACTTGCCGTAGAAGGCCGGCATGGGCGGAAAAATGATCCCGCCCATTTCCGTGACGGCCGCCATGTTGCGGATGTGTGCCAGGTTCAGCGGCGTCTCCCGGGGCATCAGCAGCAGCCGCCGACGCTCCTTCAGCGTGACATCGGCGGCCCGGGTGATCAGATTGTCACCGAAGCCGTGCGCCACGCTGGCCAGGGTCTTCATGGAACAGGGCACGATCAGCATGCCGGCGGTGCGGAACGCACCGCTGGCGATGCTCGCGGCGACATCGTTGATATCGTGGCAGACATCGGCCAGATCGTACAGCGCCCTGCGCGGCAGATCCAGTTCATGCTTGAGATTGATGACACCGGCCCTGGAAATCACCAGGTGCGTCTCCCAGCCCTCTCTCTGCCGCAGCACCTGCAGCATCCGCATGCCGTAAATGGCGCCGGTCGCGCCGGTCATGGCGATGATCAGGCGCTGCTTGTTTTTTTGCTGCACTGTCGGCTATGCTCCTTTTCTGGTATTTTCGGCCGCCCTGTCGGGCTTCGCACCCCGGCCCAACCTGCACTCAATTCTCTGTGCAGTCAGAGGGACTGTCCATTTTCAAACTGACGCATCGCTGATTAATGCGGCCATGTCGTCAGCCGCGTTCACCAGGGCATTTATCATCGCCGCGCCCCTGGCCACATGTCCTGCATCGTCCAGCACGATGAACCGGGCCCCGGGCAGGGCCTGGTGCAGACTGTAGCCGGCCTCCATGGGGCAGACCAGGTCGTTGCGCCCGTGAATGATGATGGTCGGCACCGCCTGCAGAACCGGGCAGCCGTCGAGAATCTGGTTTTCCCCGATGAAGTAGCGGTTTTCGGCGTAATGCATCTCCATGGCCACCTGCCTGACCAGCGCCGCCGAGGCATGTTCGTCGCATGGTCCGGGACGATAATCCGCGGCCAGGGATACCTGGCTGCCCCAGGCGGACCATTCCCTGGCCACGCGCCGCCGCGCCACCTCATCATCGCCCCTGAAGACGGCGCACAGTCCGGCCAGCAGATCACCGCGCATCTTGCCGGGAACGCTGCCCTGCAGGCGTCGCCATTGTTCCGGATAGATGCGCGCCACGCCGTCCTCCTGTACGAACCACTGAAGATCCTTCTCCCGGGCCAGGAACACCGCCCGGATCACGAACCCTGCGACCCTCCCGGCATGCTGCTGCCCATACAGCAACGCCAGCGCGCCGCCCCAGGAGCCGCCGAACACCAGCCAGCGCTCGATGCCCAAGCGCCTTCGTATGCGCTCCATATCGTCGATCAGGTCCTGCGTGGTATTGCCCTCAAACTCGCCAAAGGGCTCGGACCTGCCGCAGCCGCGCTGGTCGAAGAGAACGATGTGGTATTTCTCCGGATCGAAGAAGCGCCTGTGCTCGGGCCTGCAGCCGGAGCAGGGCCCGCCATGCAGAAACACCACCGGCAGTCCCTCCGGGTTGCCGCAGCGCTCCACATAGACGCGGTGCCGGCTGCCGGTATCCAGGAAAAAAGTGTCGAAGGGCGTGATTTCGGGATAGAGCGTTTTCATGGTCTCCAGGCAGGAGCCTGGCAAGAATGGAACAGTCGCTATGATACCCCGAATTTCCGTTCGCGTCCCGTTGTCCTGCAGCCTGGATACTGCGTATCATGCCTTGAAGCGCGGCTTCAGCCGCGCAAGTTACCAAAGCCGGGTTGACCAGCGCAACCCGGCGAACCAAGCTTGTCGGGTTACGGCGCACATGACGGTACATCCGATTTTAAAACCATTCGCAATGCGCCTGACCCGACCTGCAAATTCAAAATTTCTTGTCATCCCGACGGCAGGAGAGATCTTTGAGCATGCAGCCTGGATGGAGCTTGCGGAATCCGGGGGGCACACTGATCATTGCCATGCTCTGCGCGGGAATGCAGTTTGTGATCTTCCATCTGTTCCGGGACGCGGGAGCGTCCCGGGATGAATTCAAAATTTCTTGTCATCCCGACGACAGGAGGGATCTTTGAGCATGCAGCCTGGATGAAGCTTGCGGAATCCGGGTGGGCACGCCGATCACTCCCTGTCAGAGGAAATCGCGGCTGAAGCCGCTCCTACGCCCCCCCCCAAAAAACACAGCAGGGTGCATAAAAAAAGGGAGGACTTTGCAGTCCTCCCTTCTTTTTTCGGGTCGGTTTTCCTCTGAAAACTGGCTTAGAAGCCTATACCCAGATAGCCACCGGCTTCGAAGCCGTCGGTATCGACGCCGTCGGCATCACCGAAGGACAGGTTGTAGCGGGCGTCGGCGCCCACGTAGATGTTCTTCCAGACCTTGTAGTCGGCGCCGGCGCCGAACATCATGGCCGGATTCAGCACGGTGATGGATTCCGATGGCGGGCTGATCACGTTCAGCGCGAAGCCCACGGGGATGATCCAGGGACGGAAGTCGCTGCCCTTCATGAACTTGATTTTCGGCGACGCGCTCAGCGAGAACATGCTGACGGTGACGTCACGAGGCTGTCCTGGTTGAATTTGACCTGTTAAAATAGCAGTTCCAATAACACTTGGATTTTCTGCCAAGGCATTACCCTGGACCTGGGTGTTGAATTCCTTGTAGTCGAACATCAGTTCGGCCAGCACCTCGGTGTTGTCCATCAAGCCGAACAGGTTGTCGTCCAGGCTGAAATCGAAGCCGGCGCCAAAATACCAGGCATCCCTGTCGGCACGGTCCTGAGCCACTACCGGCACGACGTCGCTTTGTATGGAAACACCGTTGCGCGAGTGATCGGCTTTCGCCCAACCGCCGCGGAAGAAGATCATGTTATCCCTGGTTTCTTCCTTGACCGGCTGGCTACGGACAGAAGCCATCCATTCATTCAGCTCCTGCACGCGGGGATCGGACTGCGCCGGCTGGGCCTTGACCCGCGCCAGCTCCGCCTGCATGGCTTTCATCATGCTGTTCATCTGCCGGACCTGGGACTCCAGCGCTTCGACCTTCTTGTCGGTCGCCGCGGCGACACGCTCAGCCTTGGAATGCGCCATCGCCTGCGGCGCAGCGAGAACCCCTGTCATTGCCAAGGCAGCCGTAGCGACTCCCAGGGCCAGTTTTGTTTTTGTTAATTTCATAAAAATCCCCCACACGAGGTTGTGTTGTTAAAAACCATTTGCCTCGTTACAACAGAGGCTTCTATCACGGTGCGAATAATAGCAGCAAAAGCTGCCCATGACAAGTTTTATGGTGAATTATTTTTAATTTTTTATTTGTGCTGTTTCAATGACTAAGCTGCATTAATTAACTGTATTTATCACTGCGTGGCAAAAAAACAACAGAGTCGCCGCAAAAAAACCACAAGTTCCAGCCAGCAATACCAAAGTTGCTGTTCATGGAAAAAAATCCGCACACTCTGCACTTCTGGGTTTAAAATGATCGATTATCCGTCAATTCCTTCTCGCAACGCATGTCCAGCAATTCTGACATCACCATCATCGGCGCCGGCATCAGCGGCCTGCTCACCGCCCTGGAATTCTCCCGCGCCGGCGCCAGCGTCAGCATCGTGGAAAAGAACCGCATCGGCCGGGAATCCTCCTGGGCCGGCGGCGGCATTCTGCTGCCGCTCTATCCCTGGCGCCAGGACCCGGCCATCACCACGCTGCTGGTGCAAAGCCTCGAGCTTTATCCCGATCTGGCGGCAGAGCTCCAGGAAAACACCGGCATCGACCCGGAACTGGTGACCAGCGGCCTGCTGATCACGCAGAATCCGGATTATGACGCCGCCGTCGACTGGTGTGAAGACAACCATTTCACCTGCCAGAACCCGGGTCCGGCCATACTGGCGCCTTTCAACGGCGACTTCCTGCAGCCGCTGTGGCTGCCGGAGAGCGCCCATGCCCGCAACCCCCGCCTGCTGAAGGCGCTGCAGAAAGAACTGCAGAACCGGCAGGTGCGTTTTCTGGAAGACTGCAGCATCACCGGCCTGGAACAGCGCGGCAGCCGCATTCGCTCCCTGCAGACCAGCGCTGGCAAATTGCCGGTGCAGCAGCTGGTTCTGACCGCCGGCGCCTGGTCGGCGGAATTCTGGCGAAATCTTTTACCGCAATCGGTCAACGCCTGCCCCGACATCTTTCCGGTGAAAGGGCAAATGCTGCTGTTCGAAGGCGAACAGGGGCTGCTGCCGCACATGGTGCTGGACGACGACGGCTACCTGATTCCCCGCAAAGACGGCAGGATTCTTGTCGGCAGCACCGTGGAACACTGCGGCTTCGACAAACAGACCACCGAGGCGGCACGTGCACGCCTGGAAAAATTTGCCATCCGCCTTTTCCCGCCTTTGGCCAACTGTCCGCTGATCGCCCACTGGGCCGGCCTGCGCCCCGGCACCGAACACGGCATACCTTACATAGACCGGCACCCGGCCATCGAAAACCTGAGCATCAACGCCGGACACTTCCGCAACGGCCTGGCCATGGGCCCCGCCTCCGCGCAACTGCTGTTCGATCTGATTACCGGACACCCACCCAGCATCGATCCCGCCCCTTTCCGCTTCGATACCCTACATTAGGCAGCGCATCCACCACACCGGAAAAAACCATGAACCTCTATCCCCTGCTGTTCCGGCTCGACCCGGAAACCGCACATCACGCCACGCTGAAGCTGCTGGCCTGGACGCATGCGGCGAAGCTGGACAAGCTGCTCAACCCGAAGCTGCCGGAAAAGCCGGTGACGGTGATGGGCCTGACCTTCCGCAACCCGGTCGGCCTGGCCGCCGGCCTGGACAAAAACGGTAACTACATCGATGCGCTGGGCGCACTGGGATTCGGCTTTCTGGAAATTGGTACGGTCACGCCGCGGCCGCAGCCCGGCAACCCCAGACCCAGATTGTTCAGGCTCCCGGAGCACCAGGCGATCATCAACCGCATGGGCTTCAACAACGCCGGTATCGATCATCTCCTGGAGAATGTCAATAAAGCCAGTTACCAGGGCATCCTGGGCATCAATATCGGCAAGAATTTCGACACGCCGATGGCAAAGGCAGTCGATGATTACCTGGCCGGGCTGCGCAAGGCCTACTCCTGCGCCGACTACATCACCATCAACATCTCCTCGCCGAACACGAAAAACCTGCGCCAGCTGCAGCAGGGCGACGAAATCAGGCGCTTGCTCGAGACCCTGAAAGAAGAACAGCGCCTTTTGCAAGACAGGCACGGGCGTCACGTCCCGCTGGTGATCAAGATCGCCCCCGACCTGGAAGACGAGGAAATCCGGCACATCGCCGGACTGCTGCTGGACTTTGAAATCGACGGCGTGATTGCCACCAATACCACCATCGCCCGGGACGCCATCGGGGATCACCCGCTGGCCGGGGAAGCCGGCGGCCTGAGCGGCGCGCCTTTGAAACAACGCTCAACGGTTGTGCTTAAGGCGCTTGCCGCGGAACTTAACGGACGCGTCCCCATCATTGCCGCGGGCGGCATCTGCAGCGCGGCGGACGCCCAGGAAAAGCTCGATGCCGGCGCCAGCCTGGTGCAGATCTACAGCGGTCTGATCTTCCACGGCACGCAACTGCTCGCCGATATCGTCAACGGCATACGGCTGTAGAACAAGGGGTAATCGTTCCCACGCTCCGCGTGGGAATGCCTGGCGAAACGCTCCGCGTTTCGTGGCTCGGAGCGTCACTGGACGGGTTCCCACGCAGAGCGTGGGAACCATTGCCCCATCGCAGGAGCGGCTTCAGCCGCTCCTGTATCATTTCAAGGGCGAATCCTTGAGGATGATGGCTCTCATTTTCTGATATTCTTCTTCGCTGATGAAGCCCTCGGACTTCAACCTGTCCGCATCCTTCAGGCGATCCTCGACACTGAAGATCATGGACTTGCCGTCATCCCTGCAGGGTTCGTGTATGTCGAATGCACCCTGCTCGACGAGCTGCGCATAGAGATGGTTGGCGAGCCGGTCATAGGTGGCGGATCGCCCACCCTGGCCGAATGGCGCGGCGGGCAACATCAACAGTCCCACGATGGTATTGAAGGAATCGCTTGCCTCCGCCTCGAAAACGCAGCCGCTCCGGGCATTCTGCAACGAATAATGGACATTGTATTTGGTATCCACGTAGTAAGGGATAGCGGTCAGGGTCAGACCGCTGATGATCTGCAGAAATATACTGGAATCGCCTTCCTGATGGCCGCTCAGGGTGATTCTGTAGACCGATGCGTCCGGGAAATTCGACGCTTCGACATAATTGTGGCCGTAAATGAACCCCGACTCCTGCCATCGATCCAGGATTTCATCGTTGAGCATCCGCCCCGCCTTGTTGGAGGTGATCATTTTTCCGCCATCGAGGTGAAACGCGAAGGCGCCGACCGTTTCCTGCACTGCCGGCCGGATTTTCCCGGGAACCGGTTTCACATCGGCCAGTTGATCCCCAGCGATCGTAATGCAACCGGACAGGGGTGGAATTGCTGTAATCAGCAGCAACCGGGCTGCATTGCCAAGCCATGCAAAATATTGGTTCTGAGTCATGTTCATTGCTTTATCCATCATTCCCACGTTCCGCGTGGGAACCATGACCGGCGCCTCAATTGCCGGCGATGGACATCTGTTCCAGCAGGATCGAGCCGCTGCGGATGTTGCCGCGGCAATCCACGTCATTGCCCACGGCCACCAGGTGCAGAAACATGTCCCGCAGGTTACCGGCAATGGTGATTTCCTCGACGGGATACTGAATTTCGCCGTTTTCCACCCAGAAACCGGCGGCGCCGCGGGAGTAGTCGCCGGTCACCATATTGACGCCCTGACCCATCAATTCCGTCACCAGCAGACCCCTGTCCAGTTTGCGCAGCATGCTGGAAAAATCGTCGCTGTCCGGGCCCGGATCGATCAGCAGGTTATGCACCCCGCCTGCGTTGCCGGTGCTCTGCATGCCCAGCTTGCGGGCTGAATAGGTGCTCAGCACATAGGACTGCAACACCCCGCCGGCGACGATATCCCGGGCATGGGTCGCCACGCCCTCGGCATCGTAGGGCGCGCTGCCCAGGGCCTTGTGCAGATGCGGCTGTTCGTGGATATGAATGAATTCCGGAAAAATCTGCCGGCCCAGGGCATCCAGCAGGAAGGACGACTTGCGGTACAGATTGCCGCCGCTGATCGCTCCCACCAGCGAGCCCAGCAGCCCGGTGGCCACTTCGGCGGCAAACAGCACCGGACATTGCCGGGTGCTCAGACTGCGCGCCTGCAGCCTGGCGATGGCCCTCTGGGCGGCCTTTTCACCTACCTCCCGGGCCGGCTGCAAATCTTCGGCGGCTCTCGCGACGCTGTACCAGTAATCGCGCTGCATGCTTTCCTCCCGCTGACCGAGCACGGAACAGACCAGTGAATGCCGCGTGCTCGGATAACCGTGCAGAAAACCCAGTGTGTTGCCGAGAACCGTGACAGCCTGATGGCTGTTGACGCTGGCCCCTTCGGAATTGCTGATGTCGGGGTGGTAGCCAAGGGCTGCGGCTTCACAGGCGATGGCCAGATCGATGCCCTCTTCGGCGGACAGCTCCCAGGGGTGATAGAGATCCAGATCGGGAAATCTGGTCGCCAGCAATTCCTGCTCCGGAAAGCCGGCACAGGCATCGCTGCTGGCATAACGGGCAATGCTGCAGGCAGCGGCAACGGTCTCACGAATCGACTGCGGCGACAGATCGGTGGCACTGGCGGAACCCTTGCGCTGACCAATGTAAACGGTCACGCCAAGCCCCTGATCCTGATGATGCTCGATGGTCTCCACCTCCCCGAACCGGGCCGTGATCGACAGCCCTTTGTCGCTGCTGAGGCTTGCTTCGGCCGAGCTCGCACCCTGTTTCAGCGCCTCGTCCAGGAGCTCCTGTACGAGGTCTTTCAGTTTCGGGATTTGTTCTTGATTTTGCACCGTATAAAACTCTCGGGATAAGCTTGCTAAGGAAATTTCCTGCCGGGTTCCGGGCACCTCCCGACACCACCATTGAGGCAAGGCGATAGAGCCAGGAGGCGCCGAGGCACGAAACGCATCTTTCGGGGGGCGATGCGCTTCCTGTGGTCGGCACATCCCATGTCAACGGCAGCAGCGGAAGAAATCTTCAACGCCCCTTACGGACCATGACCTTCAAGATCCCTTCTGGCGTCGGGATGACAACTATTTTATGACAGCGCGTAACCGAGTGCATACCTGTTACAGACTGGTGCCGCCCACCGTCAGTTCATCGATTTTCAGGGTCGGCTGACCCACCCCCACCGGCACGCTCTGACCCTCCTTGCCGCAGGTGCCGACACCGCTGTCCAGCTGCAGGTCATCACCGACCATGGAGACCCTGGTCAATACGTCGGGGCCATTGCCGATCAGAGTCGCCCCTTTCACCGGGCGGGTGATCCGGCCATCCTCGATCAGGTAGGCTTCACTGGCGGAAAACACGAACTTGCCGGAGGTGATATCCACCTGCCCCCCGCCAAAGTTTTTCGCATAGAGTCCTTTTTTTACCGATTTGACGATCTCCTCCGGATCGTGCTGCCCGGGCAGCATATAGGTGTTGGTCATCCTGGGCATGGGCAGATGCGCATAGGACTCCCGGCGGCCATTGCCGGTTGGCCGGGCATTCATCAGCCGGGCATTGAGCTTGTCCTGCATATACCCCTTGAGGATGCCGTTTTCGATCAGCACGGTTTTTTCCGTCGGCACGCCCTCGTCATCGATGCTCAGCGATCCCCGCCGATCCGGCAGGGTGCCGTCGTCGACCACGGTGCACAGCGGCGAGGCCACCCGCGTACCGACCCGTCCGCTGAATGCAGAGGTGCCCTTGCGATTGAAATCGCCTTCCAGACCATGCCCGATGGCCTCATGCAGCAGGATTCCCGGCCAGCCCGGCCCCAGCACCACCGGCATGTTGCCCGCCGGCGCGGCGACCGCTTCCAGACTGACCAGCGCCTGCCGGACTGCCTCCCGACCATATTGCAGCGCTCTTTCCTGATCGATGAAATAGTCGTAGCCGCGACGCGCTCCGCCACCCATGCTGCCCTGCTCCCGGCGTCCGTTTTCCTCGACGATCACGGTGACGTTCAAGCGCACCAGCGGCCGTACATCGGCAGCCAGCGAGCCATCCTGGCTGGCTACCAGGATGTTCTCATGAACACCCACCAGACTGACGATCACCTGCTCGATGCGCGGATCCAGCTTGCGCGTCTCCCTGTCCACGCTGCGCAGCAGATCGATCTTGTCCTGATCGGTCAGCGACTGCAGGGGATTGTGCGCTGCGTAATACTGCGGCCAATGCCCGGCCACACGAACAGCGCTGCGCGCCTCCTGACCCTGCCGGGCAATCGCCCTGACATTGTTGGCGGCCTCCAGCAGCACGGGCAGTTCCAGCCGGTCGCTGTAGGCGAAGCCGGTTTTTTCCCCGGCGACGGCGCGCACCCCGGCGCCCTGTTCGATATTGTGACTGCCTTCCTTGATGATGCCGTCTTCCATCTGCCAGGACTCGTAATGACTGGATTGAAAATAGATATCGGCCATATCGACCCGGACACTGAGCAACGCGCCCATGATCCGGTCGATGTCCCGGTCCTGCAACCCCGCCGGGGTCAGAATCGATTGTCTTGCCAGTTCTAGTATACTCATCAGGTCTTCAGGATTTACTGTCTTTTCAATTGGGGCTGCAGGGGAACATCATCACCGGTCTGTCTGGTCGGCAGGAAGCGTGCGCAGAACCTCGTAAAGCGCCGTGATTATCTCTTTTTCATTCTTTTTCACATCGATGTAATAATCGTCGTCCCAGACGTCCTCGACGAGCATCTCCGCCACCACGATGGTATAGGAGCGGTGCTGCCGCAGCATGATGCGGTATTCGCCCTCGGCGGCGCCAACGGAGGAAAACAGTCCGGTCAGGCCCTCCCAGAAAGAAGAGCCGCCGCTGCCTGTTCTGTCGGGATCATAGTCGAGATAAAAAACCTTCTTTTCCCGGTCCTTGTCCTTGACCAGGAACATTCTTTCCCGCAGTGCCGCGGCAACCATGGACCAGGACCTGGCAAAGGGTTCATCGATGGTGATGACCATCGTCTTGTCCTCCAGTTCCTGCAAATGCACGGCTGGATTGTCGATCTGTTCCCGCGCCTGCTCACCGGATGTCTGTGATACGGCAGAACCGGCTTCCTGGTACTGCCCCTGATAACCCAGAATTTCCGGCGGACGTTCCAGATCCCTTTGCAAAGCCTCATAGCGGTCGCCATCACTGCTGCACGCCGTCAGCGACAGCAGCAAAACCATCCACAGGCAATCGGAACAGTCTTTCATCATCACCGGCAAAAATAACGGCAGTGCTCCAGCACGGGGAATCCGGCCCGGACCTTTTCCAGGCGTTCCAGATCGATGTCTGCCAGCACGTAGCCGCCACCCGTCTTGTAGCAATCCAGAATCACACCCCAGGGATCGATGATCATGCTGTGTCCATAGGTTTTACGGCCGTTGAGATGAAAGCCGCCCTGATTGGGCGCAATCACGTAGCAAAGGTTCTCCACCGCTCTGGCCCGCAGCAGCAGCTCCCAATGGGCCGCCCCGGTTTCCGCGGTGAATGCCGAGGGAATGACCAGAATCTCCATTCCCTGCATGGTCAGGGTGCGGAAGAACTCCGGAAAGCGCAAATCATAGCAGACGGCGATGCCCAGTTTGCCAAAGGGGCTGTCGATGACCAGATTGTCGCTGCCCGCCTCAATGGTGTCCGACTCCCGGTATTCCTCGTCGGAATCCGGCACGCTGACATCGAACAGATGCACCTTGTCATAGCGGCCGACCCGTTCGCCCTTGACGTCATAGATCAGGCAGGCGGCACGAATCTTGTTTTCATCTTCCGCCTCCAGCGGCACCGTGCCGCCGACGACCCAGACAGCATATTTTCTTGCCATACGCGCCAAAAAATCCTGAATCGGGCCGTCGCCGTCCTTTTCTCTGGCCTCGATCTTGTCGAATTCTGAATCCCCCATCAGGGCGAAATTTTCCGGCAATGCCACCAGCCCGGCCCCGGCCTTTGCCGCCTCGCCAATGAGCTTGTCCGCCTCCAGCAGGTTCGCTCTTATATTGGGACTGGATGCCATTTGAATGGCCGCACACTTACTCATAATCGCTGCTCTCGTTATTCTTGTCGTTCTCTTTTTGTTTCTTTCCCAGCCAGGAAAAACTGGTGAATCCGGTCCATGCCTTGCGCAGTACACCATCGAATTCATGCATGGCGACCACCTCCGGCTTCTCCCAACTGCCCTTCACGGCATACTGGGAGCGCACATAGCGGTCCGGATGTTTGCCAAAGGTTTTCTCGACAACAAAACCGATGATTGTACCAGCAAACGGAATTGCCGAGGTACTTTTGGGCGCCACCGTAACAATCTGATCGTAGCTGTGATCCACCAGCCCGGTTCTGCCCCGGATTTCGATTTTGGCAGCAACGGCATCGATGACCAGATCATGGGTCAGGGCATAACCATTGGCCAGCCTGAAAGCACCCTTGACGTCATCGTAGGCCAGGCCCGCCGCATACAGATCACTGAAATCCAGACGCAGGCGGCGAAACAGCTGGTTGAGATCCAGGGCGCCAAGCAGCCGGCCGATTCCCGGCTCGATGCCCAGCAACCTGCCTTCCCCCAGGTCGGCCTGAATCTCGCCATCGACCTCGGCAATGGAAAACTGGTACGGCGCCCCTGGCCATTGCAGGCTGAAATGAAATGTTGCCGGCGTATCCTTGACATCGTTGGTCACGTCCAGCAGGGTCAGAAAATTGCCCAGATCATCCACCTCGAACTTCCCGCGGACTTCCGTTGACGGTTGCTGCGCAGCGCCGCCGAAGCTGCCGGTCAGGGTGAGTTTCTTGTCCGGCGCAGTAACCAGCAGTCGTTCGATGCGCAAATAGTCGGCAATACGCCGTGCCTGAAGGTGCAGGGCTCCAAGATCGACTCCCCGCCAGCGCAGCTGCCGGCTGTCGATGTCAAAATCCGGCATTTCATCGGGTCGCAGCGGCCTGCCTGAGACTCTCAGGTTATACAGACTGGTGAGATCCAGATATTCGGCATCCAGATCGATTTTCTGTTTTTGCTGCTCCGTCCAGGAAATTGCCAGCTTTCCCTTGACGATGGGACTTTCCACCGTCCCCTGCCAACGCTTTCCATTTTTTGCCATGGCCAGATCCAGTGGTCCGTGGTTTTGCCCCTTCCACAGCAGCCGGCCGGTATCGACATGGAATTCGCGCAGATCGAACGCTGCCGCCCCGGACAGATCGGCCTCGTGGGCCTCGGCAAATGCCTGCCAGGCCGTCAGATCCAGTCGTTTGCGATCCGCATCCAGCCTGAAGCCAGGCGCATCGCGAAACTCCGCCCGCCCCTCGCCATAGACGATATGCCCGGAATACTGCCGGGCTTGCTCCGGAATTTTGACCGCCGCCTTGAGCCGACTGGCATAATCGACCCGCAGCAGCAGGTCGCTGTCTTCGGCCAAATGCAGCTGCATCTGCAGCGGGCGCTGCTGATCGGCCGGCTTGGCCAGCGTTTCCGGCAGATCCAGCGAGAGTCCCTGCAGACTGGAAGACAATTCCAGCGTCATTGGCTTCGCTTCGGCATGCGGAACGCGCAGCTGCAGATCATAATCTGCCGCGCCACCTGCAACCTGCCACCAGGGGCCTGGAAACTGTTTGCGCAACGCATCGATACCGGCATGTCCCTGGACGGCGATGCGGGTCAACAGCGCTTCATTGTCGATGCTGACCCGCAGGGGATGCCCCAGAGCCACAGCGCGCATTTTTTTGCAGTACAGCCCGTTTTCGTCGAAGAGCAGATCCCCCCTGATTTTTCGCACCGGCAAATCCAGAGGCAAAACCGTCAGCCTGGCCTTGTGCAGATGCGCGACGCCATCGACCCGCTCGGGCAGATCCACCCCCAATGGTATCTGCAGTTTCACTTCGATATCGGCCTCACCCTTCGGCTCAATGACCGCCATGATCGGTTCTACTTTTACAGACAGGGGCGATTGCCGCAAAAAGCCGATGCTCTGGCCGATACTGCCGCTGACCTGGATATCCGCCTCCAGATAATCACTTTGCCGAAAAGAAGGGATCGCGACCAGCGCCCGGGTAACCTGGGCGCCATTGGCCAGCGCATGGTGGACATCGACGCGCAGACCATCATCGATGAACGCCACCCGCGCATCGATATTCTGAATGGCCGGCCAGTCCGGATGGTACAGCAGCTCGACGGCGTTGGTATCGAAAAATGCTTCGACGATATTGCGCTCACCAACGAAGCCGGATTCCTGCAGTTCGCCATGAATCAGCAACCGGCCATTGCTGATACTGCCGGCAAGCAGCGCCTGATCCAGCCAGGCGACCAGATCCGGATCCATGAACTTGGCCGGCAGATAATTTTTCGCAAGCGCTGCATCCGGAAGGGTAAAAACACTTTGCCAATCCACGAAACCCGGCGCATTCTGCCTGGGCAGGCGCAACGCAAAACGCTGCCTGCTGTCGAAATCTGCTGTTGTCACCTGCAGCAGCGGACTCTCCAGCAGCCAGTGATCGGCGTCCTGCCGCCAATCCATCCGCCCTGCGAGACGCGTCAACGCGACAGGCGTTCTGAGCAATTCCGGCAATGCCAGCAGGGCATCCCTGCTGTCCAGAAACACCTGCCCCGCCCTGTTGGAGCCCTTGATAGCGCCGGACAGATTGCCGACTTCCGGAATGCCGTCCACGGCCGTAAAACCGATATTCTGAAAACTTCCTGCAACTGCAGATTCTTCCTGCTGCAAATCGACAAACCAGGAAAAATCCTGCAGCCGCCCCGACAGATTCAGTTTCTCCAGCAGTCCGGCCTGTTCAGCCGGCAGCATCCCGGAAAACAGCAGCAGCTCCGATACCGGGGCCAGTTCCAGGCTGGAAAAAACACCGGCAAGCCGCCGGGGGGATTGTTCCGAATCGTCTGCCACGGCCAGGGAAAACACGCCCCCGGCCCAGTCGTTCCGCACCGTGTGCAGATCCAGTCTGGCCACATCCAGGCGCCATTTTGCAGCTTCCTTCCGCCAGTGAAAGCGGCTGCGCAAGTGCTTCACATCCAGAACCCTGCCGTTTTCAGCCCGCAAGCCGACATCTGCCGCCTGGATCTCGCCGCGCAGCATGATCAGCCCGGAAGCCTGCCAGTCACTCCACAACTTGAAATCGCTGCTGCCCGAGGTGATCTGCAGTTGCCCGGGCAATTCCTCGGGCAGCATTTTCGTCAGCTGAATATGCTTTCCCCGTGCATACAGACTGCCGGTAATGTCGGCGTCCAGGAACGGATTGCCGCGAAACGTCATCGCCAGCTGCAGTGCCCCCCCCAGTTTTTCCGGCAGCTGCAGATCGATTTTCAGGCGATGTTCCTGTGCATCTTCGTCATTGTCGATGACAATGTCCACCTGGGTGAAGTGCATTGCCGGAACCTGGCGCCGTTCGTCCAGCCAGGTCACTTCGCTGTCCAGCATCGCGTAGCGATTCCCCTGCAGCAGCCAAAGCGGCGGCTCGTCGCCGGCCTTCAAGCCATACACGGCCAGCGTGCCATCCGCCTTGCGCGTGACCTGCAGCCTGGTTCCTGTCAGCGTTATCCGGGAAACGGGAAAAATCCGACCCTGCGTGATGATTTGCCACAAATCCAGCGTAATGCGGATTTCCTTCAGGCTGATCGATGGCGCCTCCTGATCCGCCCGAATCAGCTGGATCTGCTGCAGCAGCAGTTGCGGTTCGAAACCATGCATGCTGCCGGTCAACCTGCCAATCATGACTTTGGTTTCCAGGGCTGCGCTGACTTTTTCTTCCAGCAGCTGTTTGAATTCCGCGACTTCCGACAGAAAAATGCGCAGGCTGGTAAAAAAAAGCGCGCCGACCAGTGACGTTATCAGCAGGAAATGCTGCGTGGCCCGTGTGATGTGATGGATCATGCGCGTTTCCCGCGGCGCCCTTCGCGCACGATGCGTCCAGCACTGGAACAGAACACGCCAAAACAGGCAAAAAACTTTTTCAGAACAGGCACAACGCAGTACTTTCAGTCAGCCCGGGCGGCAAGCACCGCTTGCGTACTTGCAACCCGGTACATGCTGCATGATACGCCGATCCCGGCAACACGGGTGGAGACAGGAATCCTCCATGACAAGCAGAACGGGGGGACGTCAGAGCAGCACCACATCGTATTGCTCCTGGTTGTATTCGGACTCGGCCCTGAAGCGTATCTGCACGCCCAGAAACGCCTCCAGCTCGGCCAGCATATCGGCTTCTTCATCCAACAGTGTTTCCACGACCTCGTTGGAAGCCAGCACCAGCAGCTGCTGAACTTTGAACTGCCGTACCTCGCGGATGATTTCCCGAAAAATCTCCAGGCACATGGTTTCCGGGGTTTTCAAAACGCCGCGTCCTCCACAGGCGCAGCAAGTCTCGCAGAGGATGTGCTCCAGGCTCTCCCGGGTCCGCTTGCGGGTCATTTCCACCAGCCCCAGAGTCGAAACTTCGGTTATTTTGGTTTTTGCGTGGTCCTTCTCCAGATTGCGCTCCAGTGTCGACAGCACCTGACGCTTGTGTTCTTCACTTTGCATATCGATGAAATCGATGATGATGATGCCACCCAGGTTTCTCAAGCGAAGCTGCCGGGCAATGACGTGAGTCGCCTCCAGATTGGTCTTGAAGATGGTTTCCTCCAGGTTGCGCCCCCCCACATAGCCGCCGGTGTTGACATCCACCGTGGTCATGGACTCGGTCTGGTCGAACACCAGATGGCCGCCCGATTTCAAATTGACGCGCCGCTCCAGCGCCTTCTGGATTTCATCCTCGACGTTGTAGATATCGAACACCGGCCGCTCACCTCGATAGTGCTCGATCACCGGCACAATCTCGGGAACGAATTTTTCCGCAAACGCCACCAGCCGAAGATAGGTTTCCGTGGAATCGACACGGACTTTTTCTATGCCCTCCCGGTACAGATCACGCAGGGTCCGGATGCTGAGCGGCAGATCCCTGTGAATCAGCTGCTTCACCTTGGCGTTATTGATTTTTTCGTGAATGGAATCCCACAGCTTCAACAGAAAAGCCATATCGGAACAAAGCATGCTTTCCTCGACGCATTCCGCCGCCGTTCTGGCGATAAAGGCCCCGCATCGATGTTCCTGCTGGAAAGCATCCAGACAGGCCCTGAGGCGCTGCCTCTCCTTTTCCTGCTCTATACGCTGGGAAATCCCGTTGTTTTTGGCATAGGGCATGTACACCTGATAGCGCGATGGAATGGATATTTCCGTGGTCAGACGGGCGCCTTTGCTGCCCAGCGGATCCTTGCTGACCTGCACGACGATATGCTGACCTTCATGCAGGTAGTGCTCGATATTTTCCGAACCTTTCTTTTCCAGGTCACGGCTGCACAAATCGGAAATATGCAGAAAAGCAGCCCTGTCCAGACCGATATCGACAAAGGCCGCCTGCATCCCCGGCAATACCCGGCAGACTTCGCCCTTGTAGATATTGCCCACCAGTCCACGCTGCCGGCAGCGCTCGATGATCAGTTCCTGGACGACACCGTTCTCGATGACCGCCACCCGGGTCTCCGGCGGGGTAACGTTGATAAGAATCTCTTCACTCATAATTATTGTTGTTTAGTTGGCATCTATAAACACCCATCCATGGGGTGTTTACAGAAAGAAAGCAGCAAATGCGATTGGCTGTTTTCTTCATCATCAATGGCTTGTGGCCATTGATGATGCCGGCACTTCCCTGTGCCGGATTAGTGCAGCACCTGTTTTCCATGACTGTGCAATGGCGAGTTGAATCCGCCAATTAAAAAAATGCCTGCAAAAGACATTAAGTGCCATAACAAAAATAGGTGCTGCATTAGTTCCCGTCATTTATAGACGGGAACCAATAATATCAATCCCGGCTCGCTGCAATAATTCCGCCGTTTCATACAATGGCAGACCGACGACGCCCGAATAACTGCCCTGAATGTTTTTCACGAAGATGCTGCCCAGCCCTTGAATCGCATAGGCGCCCGCCTTGTCCGCCGGCTCGCCGCTCTGCCAGTAGCGCCGTATTTCAGATTCGCCAAGCTCCCGGAACTGGACTTCGGTGACATTGTGCAGCAGGTGATGCTGCCCCTGGACCCGCAGAGAAACCGCACTGTAGACGCAATGCCGCTGCCCCGACAGAGTGCTCAGCATCGCCAGTGCCTGCCGCCGGTCTTGCGGCTTGCCCATGATCCGGCCGTGCAGAACCACGGCCGTATCCGCGGCCAGCACCGGCAGCGGTTCGCTGCACGACTCCCTGGCGCGCAGCGATTTTTCTGCAGCGACGCGGCGCACATAGTGATCCGGCTTCTCCTGGGGCAGCGGGGTCTCATCGACCGGTACGGGATAGACCAGACAATGGACTCCGATCTGGGCCAGCAGTTCCCTGCGCCGGGGGGACGCCGAGGCGAGGATGATTTCCGGTGCTCGTTCAGCGCTCATGCTTCCTGCCTTTCCATATAACCCGCCAGGGCAGCGCCGGTTTTCCTTTGCTGAACAGGCATGTCTGTCAATAATTGAATATTCATTAAAACCCTGCAATCCTTTCTATCATTGCATGGATGCTATTCTCGGACAGCCTCCTAGCGATGATAGGGATGATTGTGCAATATACTCCATGCCCGATACAGTTGCTCCGCAACCAGGATACGCACCAGGGGATGGGGAAAGGTCAGCCGGGACAGGCTCCACGATTCGCGTGCCAGCTTGCGCACCGGCTGCGCAAGCCCCTCCGGGCCACCCACCAGCAGCGCCACGTCCTGCCCGCTTGCCAGCCAGCGCCGCAACGCTTCGGCCAGTTCATCGGTCGTCCAGGGCCTGCCGGCGATGTCCAGCGTGACGACATGGCAGCCGCGCGGTAACGCATCCAGCATTCGCTCCCCCTCTTCCCGGACCAGGCGTGCGAGATCGGTATTTTTCCGGCGCTTCCCGGCAGGAATTTCCTGCAGCTGCAGGGCGCAGTCTTTGGGCAGCCGTCTGGCATATTCCGCATAGCCCTGCTGCACCCAGTCCGGCATGCGCTTTCCCACCGCGATCAACTTTATCTGCATGGCAGGCAATCGCGGCCAAAACCGCTGCCGGCGACCAAGAATCGGTCTGGCATCATTTCATCCCTGCAGCGGCAACCGGTCACCCCGTTGCATCGCCCTGCTCCGGCACATTGCCGGCGTGCAGACCGCATTCCTTCTTGTTGGCATCCTCCCACCACCAGCGACCGGCTCTTTCATGCTGGTTGGGCAATACCGCCCGGGTGCAGGGCTCACAGCCAATGCTGACATAACCCTGACGATGCAGCGCATTATAGGGCGCCTGCCAGGCTTCGATATAATCCCAGACTTGCGCCGAACTCCAGCCCGCCAGCGGATTGAATTTTATCAAGGCATGATCCGGCGTGGAAAAGGCCGTATCCTGCTGCACTTCCGGCAGTTCCTGCCGGGTATCCAGGCTCTGGTCCCTGCGCTGCCCGGTTATCCAGGCATCCAGTGTCGCCAGCTTGCGGCGCAGCGGCTCGACCTTGCGAATGCCGCAGCATTCTTGATGGCCGTCGACATAGAAGCTGAACAGCCCCTTGCGCTTCACCATTTCATCCAGAATCTGCCGGTCCGGCGTCAGCACGTCCAGTTCGATCTGATAATGTTTTCTCACTTCCTCCAGGAAGTGGTAGGTTTCAGGATGCAGGCGACCGGTATCCAGCGTGAAGACCTGAATATTCCTGTCGATCTTCAGCGCCATATCGATCAGTACCACATCTTCGGCGCCGCTGAAGGAAATGGCGATACTGGAGAAATTCTCCAGCGCGGCGCGAAGAATTTTCCGGGGATTCCTGCCTTGCAGCCCGTCCTGCAGCTTTGCAATATCAATGTCTGGATTGTTCATGGCGTCTATTTTTGCGCAAAGTAGCGCTCGAGAAATTCATCGAAACCCAAATCGTCACGGGCTTCGACTTCCCGCTGACGAGCATGGGACTGTTCGGCCAGACGGCGGTACAACGCCGCGACATCGTCTTCGAGCCGGCGCCCCTGGAACCACTGCTGATGCTGTTCGGAAACTTTCATGGCAAAGGGCGCGAAGGGCATTCCCGTCTGGCGCATGCCGGCAAGGATTCTCGCCGACGGCGTCAGTTCCGGATCCTTCACCAGACTGCGCTGCCGCTGCAGGGCCCTGCCATAGGGCCTGTCGTCGCTGTCCTGATCGAGCAGCTCGCAGACCGGCTGCATCAGATCGAGTATTTCCAGTGCCCAGTCCTGCAGGGAAATGCTTTGCTCGCCGCGCTGCAGCTGCAGCCCCGGCTTCCTGCCCTGGTGCGCCACAGCCAGTTGATTGTCATTGTTGACGGACCATTCGCGGTCATCGCTGGGCGGGCTTTCCTGCAGCAGACAGGTCAACAGAAAGGCTTCCAGGAACAATGCCGTCTGCTCCTGCATGCCAACGGCGGCGAACAGGTCCAGATCCAGCAAGCGGATTTCCACATAGTGTACACCGCGGCGCTTCAGGGCCAGCGTTGGTTTTTCACCGGATTTGGCGATCTGCTTGGGGCGGATGGTACTGTAGAATTCGTTTTCGATCTGCAGAATGTTGCTGCTCAACTGCCGGTATTCGCCATTCACCTTGACGCCGATCTTCTGATATTCGGGATATGGCGTTTCGATCGCCCGGCTGAGGCTGGCGACATAGCCCGACAGCGAATTGTAGTCGATCTTCAAACTGGCCTGCTTGACGCTTTTATAGCCGATGTCACTCATGCGCAGCGAGGTCGCGTAGGGATGATAGAGCGTGTGGGCGACGAAATCGTCGAACCCGGCGAACAACTGCTCACGGCCCTTGAAAAAATTTCTGCAAATCGCCGGAGATGCGCCAAACAGATACAGAATGATCCAGCCCTGGCGGAAAAAATTTCGGATCAGGCCGAAGTAGGCATCGTCAATGAACTCCTGGATAGGCAGCCGGCTGCGCTCCATGCGCTGCAGTACCGGCCAGAGTCTTGCCGGGACCGAATAATTGAAATGGATGCCGGCGATGGACTGCATGGCACGTCCGTAGCGATGCCACAAGCCATGCCGATAGACATGCTTCATCTTGCCGATATTGGAGCTCCCGTATTCTGCGATGGGAATACTCTCATCGCCATCGATGCCGCAGGGCATACTGGCGGCCAGCAGCAATTCATCGGTCAGATTGGCATACACGAAGCGATGGATATCTTCCATGAAGCGCAGCGTCTCCCTGCTTTCGGCAAAGGGTGGGGTGATGAACTCCAGCAGGGCTTCGGAATAGTCCGTGGTGATGTGCGGATGCGTCAGGGCGGCCCCCAGGGCGGCAGGATGTGGCGTCTGTGCGATCATGCCGTTGCCGGATATCCTGAGACTTTCTTTTTCTATGCCCTTCAGCCCCCCCCTGATCAGGTGATCCTGTTGTGAATCAATGAGTTTGTCGAGTCGTGTCAGCAAGTTGGTCGCCAATTTTGATGTGTTGCCAAGAAATGAAATTGCGGTCTGTCGCCAGCCCATCGCTGCTATAATGCGGCTATTATACGCTTCGCCTGAGAATTATTAGCATTCAGGCGGATCATTTTTTTGCCGGCAACGCAAAAAGCAGCACTGCGACAGGGCACGCCAATGACTGCGGCTGTAAAAAACAGCTTGCCTGGGCTCATAGCGGACACAAGGAAAATCCAGACCCGCGTGGGAACGTTGCCTGAAAAAAAACTTCTGCAGGATTCGATTCTTCAGTGAACAAAAACGCATTACAGATCCTCAAGACTGTTTTCGGCTATGATCAGTTCCGCGGGCAACAGCAGGAAATCATCAGCCATTTGCTGGACGGCCATGATGCACTGGTGCTGATGCCGACCGGTGGCGGCAAATCCCTGTGCTACCAGATACCTGCGCTGCTCAAGCCAGGCGTCGGCATCGTCATATCGCCGCTGATCGCGTTGATGCAGGACCAGGTGAACGCCCTGCACCAGCTGGGCGTCAAAGCGGCCTTTCTGAATTCCAGCGTGTCTCCCGAGGAAGCAGGCGAAATCGAACGGCGGCTGCAGGCCGGGCAACTGGATCTGCTCTATATCGCCCCGGAAAGGCTGACCCAGGCGCGCACCCAGGCATTGTTCCAGCGCCTGGATATCGCCCTGTTTGCCATCGATGAAGCGCATTGCGTGTCCCAGTGGGGCCATAACTTCCGTGCCGACTACCTGCTGCTATCGCTGCTGCACGAACAATTCCCCGAGGTGCCCAGGATCGCCCTGACCGCCACCGCCGACGCCAGAACCCGGCAGGAAATAGCCAGGCGCCTGGGCCTGGAACAGGCCAGGGCCTTCATCAGCGGATTCGACCGCCCCAACATCCGCTACCGCATCGTACAAAAGCACAATCCCCGCCAGCAGCTGCTGCATTTCATCAATACGGAGCATGCCGGGGACGCCGGCATCGTGTATTGTCTGTCGCGCAAGAAAGTGGAACAGACCGCACAGTGGCTGAACGACAACGGCATCGCCGCGCTTCCCTATCACGCTGGCATGCCCCATGAAACCCGGCAGCGCCATCAACACCGCTTTTTGATGGAAGAGGGCCAGGTGATCGTCGCCACCATCGCTTTCGGCATGGGCATCGACAAGCCCAATGTGCGCTTCGTCGCGCATCTGGACTTGCCGAAGAGTATCGAATCCTATTACCAGGAAACCGGCCGCGCCGGCCGCGACGGCCTGCCCGCCAATGCCTGGATGACCTACGGCCTGCAGGATGTCATCACCCTGCGACAGCTGCTGCAGGGCTCCAACGGCGACGACCTGCACAAGCGGGTGGAGCTGCACAAACTGGAGGCCATGCTCGGGCTGTGCGAGCAGATCAGCTGCCGCCGGCAGGCCCTGCTGGGTTATTTTGGCGACACCCTGGAACAACCCTGCGGCAATTGCGACACCTGCCTGGAAAAGGTGGAGACCTGGGACGGCACCCGCGCCGCCCAGCAGGCGTTGTCCTGCATCTACCGGACCGGACAGCGCTTCGGCGTCAATTACCTGATCGACGTACTGCGCGGCAAAAGCTCGGAGCGCATCCAAAGCTTCGGCCACGACCGGCAGAGCACTTACGGGATCGGCAAAGACCTGAGCGAACAGCAATGGCGCTCGGTGTTCCGGCAACTGGTGACACGCAACCTGGTCAGCGTCGACCTGGAAGGCTATGGCGGCCTGATGCTGACCGAACAGGCCCGGCCGGTATTGCGCGGCAAGCAGCAGCTGATGCTGCGCAAGGACCTGCTGCCGGAAAAAAGCAAGACCGGCAAACAGAAATCCCCTCGTTTTGCCCGCAGCGACGACAACCTGCTCTGGAACGCCCTGCGCCACAAACGCACCGAACTGGCAAAAGCCCAGGACATACCACCCTATACGATCTTCCATGATGCCACATTGATGGAAATACTGGCCATGAAGCCGCAGAACCTGCAGGAGTTGGGGGAAATTTCCGGAATCGGCAAACGCAAGCTGGAACTCTACGGCGAGACCTTTCTGGCCATCATCAATGAATTTTCCTCACCGGACAAGGAACCGGGCAGCGATACCGCGGCCCTTTCCGATACGGCCTGTGAATCCCTGGCGCTGCTGCGCCTGGGCCATAGCGTGGCAGACATTGCGCAGCAGCGCGAACTGAAAGCCAGCACCATCTATTCCCATCTGGCGCAGGCCATCGAACAGGGCCTGCTGGCACTGAATCAGGCCGTGGATCTGCAGGAAAGTGAAATCAGACAAATCGAGGCGGCAATCCTGGCTCTGCCGGAAGAACTGAGCAATGCCCTGAAGCCCGTCTATGATGCGCTGCAGGGAAGCTACGATTATGGCGTGCTGCGCTGCGTGCGGGCGGCGCTGGAAAAACAGACCGGCAGCTGACTGCTCGTGCCGTCGCCAGAGGTCAGCAGACTTCTCCCACGGCCGCAACCGACAAATCCAGAGTGCTGAACGCATAATCGGTCTGCAGGCAATGGTCCAGCCATTTGCTGAGAAAATAGTTCAACGACCATTTATAGTCCATGATCTCCCGGCTTTGCCCGGGGTTTCTGTATACTTGGGCAACGGGCGTGCGTGCGTGGTCGCGCAAGACTTCCACCAAACCGGCATCCCGATAGACGCGGATTTTCACCGCCGGCTCCAGCAATTGCCGGTCGTCGCCATCGAAACTGTGACTCAGGGTCAGCGTATAAGTGGTTTTTTCCTGAATCTGCACATGCAGACTGGGCTTCTCCTCGGCACAACCAATGGCATGACCGTCAATGCCCATCAGACCGGGTATCAGACGCAGCAGCTTCTGGTAATTGCCTTCACAGAGCTGCTCCAGATACATTGCCTTGTTGACCGGCTGAATGCTGCTCATGGGCTCAGTCTTCCCGATAGCAGGCATTGGCGCTGGCGGTTTCCCATAAAACCACCTGGTCGACGGGAAAACCACGACTCTGCACATGCCGGTAGATCATCCTGGCCAGAACTTCTGCGGTGGGATGCTCCTGCAGAGCCAGAAAACGTTCGTTGTTCTGCTCCAGCAGCGGAATGATCGGATCGTCCCGATGCAGCAAAAAATTGTGATCGAGGAACCGCTGCACATACTCTTCGACGCATTCCCTGACATCCGCAAAATCACAGACCATGTCCTGTGCATCGAGTTCTTTCCGGGTGATGGTTACCGCCGCCTTGACACTGTGTCCATGCAGGTGCCGGCATTTGCCCGGATGATTCATCAGCCGGTGTCCGTAGCAGAAATAGACCTCTTTGGTAATTGCATACATCAAATTGTTCCTGATTACGTATGATCCTCAGCTTTGCTGAAACCCTGTAATTCCTGTCATCCCGGCGCCAGGAGGGACCTTGAGCGTTGGCACATTGCCAAGACGCCCAGGATTTCTCCTGGCGTCGAAATGACTTTTTATTGGTCTTCCCGACATCAGCGCAGCACCTGCCTCTATATTGATAAGCCTAGGATGGCATTCATGACTCGACATTGATTGACCACTGTTTTTCACTTTGGGAAATGGCTGAAGCTTGTGGGTAATCGGGAAATTGTTTGGCCTGTCTGTTGCCCCTGGATTTCCAGCGCAAATGACCTCTATGGCCCGATCGACGCCATTTTGCAGTAAAGTTCTGGGAGACGGGTAATGCGGGAAAGATGCCCTCTGCACATCCCACCGGCTCTCCGGCACACTCGAATTTTGCTGTCTTGTGCCGATGTCTGCCGCGAAAAAATCCTGCCGGAGAGTACTTCGGCAGCATTTACTGTACCAGAAAAGCCGGACTGACTGTTCAGCGCTTCCCACGATCGCAGGGCCGACCTGTCGTGTCAACGGTGACTGCAGCCTTCAGGAAATCTGAAAAAATATTGTATCAGCAATAGGCCGTGAACTTCACGCGCCTTTGATACTCTTTATCACGGCGGCAATCTCATACTGGCCCTTTTCCAGCGGCTTGCTTCTGACCACCTCGACATAGGCCGTCATCGGCGGCGTCACCGAACTTTTGGGAACGATGTTGATTTCCAGGCCCTTGCCGACTTCGAATTGTTCTTCCGCGACAAAAGCCACCCCGGATCCACTCAGGGAAGTGCAATGCCCCTGATAGAAATGGTCGGAATCGGCGGCTCTGAAAGTCAGGTCACAATCGATATCCATCCGGATATAATTACGTTTCTCATCATATTCCAGCACAATTTTCTCCCAAGCAATTTCTGAACATGCATTTTTTATAATAAACCTTAGAGCCATATGCAAAACTAAAAATTGATTTTGGCTGGTTGAATGCTGCGCACCCTGTGGATGCGAATGATTCTCAATAATTACGTATTTCTATGGTGGATCCATTCTCCCGTCCAATAT
>JANEMG010000178.1 GCA_024511045.1 Gammaproteobacteria bacterium
ATTTGAGGGAGTGCTGCGTAGCCAGCGCCGAGTTTACGAAGCTGTGGCGAAGCGGCACGGACGCAGGACGGCCGGGGCAATAATGGTTGTCGCGTTGGTGAGTCGATTTTGGAGACTTGGATGTCCCAAAATCTATCACGAGGTAGCGACACGCTTGAGCCGTTTTACTCCAGGTGCAAGGCTTCACCGTTATTGCTGCAGCGTGTACCAGGCAATATGATTTCGTTGTCTGCTGGCTGTAAGGCATCATGGTGTTCATCCTGCATGGAATAGTCTGACTAAGCAGAATTGCAGACGCCAGCGATTTGCAGGATTTGTCTATACGGAATGATGCTTTTCATCGACCATCGCATCGATGCAGCTCATGACTACGGCGCTGGCATTTTCGGCCAGTTGCACATGGTGAAAAATATCATCGAGCAGTTCCGGTTGTTCAAGCCAGTTTTGGCGGGAAGCCGCATAGGCCTGCTGGGTCTGCAGATGCACGTCGGCATGGGGTAGTTCCAGTTTGCCATAACTGTTGGTGTCCCTGAACAAGTCATGGCCCAAGCCCTCGTAGTACCATTTGCCCAGCCGGCAATGATGGTTGTCCACCGCGATGGCCTCATATTCCGGACTGGCCTCCTGCTGTTCGATGGCAATATAGCCATTCTGCTTGTACACGATGTGATCGACCTTGGTGAGCATGGCGAAGGTTTTGTCCTTGGCATAGGCGATGTAATGATTGGAGGTTTTAGCGGATTCTGACAGGCCGGAAAACTGGTTTCTGAAGTCATCGACCCTGGCCATGATTTCCCGGGACAATGACGCCGATGTTTCCGCTTCCTGGTTCATTTTCTGGACTCTCTTGTTGAATGAATCCAGCGTCTGCGATACTTCAAGAGCGGCATTCTTGGTGTGTTCGGAAAGGTTCTTGACCTCGTCGGCGACCACCGCGAAACCTCTGCCGTGTTCGCCAGCCCGGGCCGCTTCGATGGAGGCGTTGAGCGCCAGCAGGTTGGTCTGGTCGGCGATGCCGGTAATCATGGACAGGGAATCGGTGACTTTTCTGCTATCCACGATCAGTTCGGCGATGACATTGCTGACAGTCTGTATGTTGTCGTCGATGTCGGTAAGGGAATGGCTGATGGTGTCCACCACCGACAGGCTGGCATCGGCGTTTTTGCCGGTGGCAATGGAAATTTCCTCGATTTTCAGCATGAATTCACTGATGTCCAGCAGGTCTTGCTGCGTGGTTTTCAGGTTGTCCAGAAGGTTGGAGGTATTGAGGCTGTGCAGTCCGGCCGACAAGCGGTTGTTGCTGATCAGGCGTTCGTTTTCCGCCATGCTTTTCAGGGCCATGTTGATCGATTCGGCTGACTGTTTTATCAATCCCGGGAAGCCGTCCACCAGCGCATAGCGGTCAAACCTGCCCTGCGAAGCATGTCCAAAGCAGGTGTTGATTTCCTTGAAATAGGATTCCATGATATCCAGCGTTTCGTTGAGTTCCCAGGCTACTTTTCCCAGTTCGCCCAAGCCCTTGGTGCCGGTGATGCGGTGGTACAGCTCGCCTTGGTTGGTCCTCTGCAGGACGGTCTGCATTCTGTCCAGGACGTTGAGGGATTGTATAGCATTGGCCCAGATAGAATAGGCGATGAACAACAGGCCGCAATTGGTCAGCAGCATTGACCAGGAAAAGCCGGATTCAAAGAAACAAAGGCCAATATTGCCCAGCGACAGGATGCAGATGCCGGCCACGGCATAGGTGGCCTTGGTTTTCAGAAAGGGAATGTTGCTGTTGAAGTTTTTACAGGGTGTACCCATTTTCATACTCCGGAAGGCTTGTACAGGCTCAGCACCAGGCTGTTGTAGTCCTTGGCTCCAGTCTGCCCGACCACATCGGACAGATATTGCAGCGATTTGTCGGGCGCCTCCCTGGGGGAGCAGCCCTTTTCGATGGACAGCATTTGCTGGTAGATGGGAAAAATCGTATCGATGGCCGATTGCGGCGGTTTGTGCCGCACCGAGTAGTAACCCTGCAGTTTGCCGTCCCTGTCGTAGTCCGGGGTGATGTTGGCGAACACCCAGTAATAGCCGCCATCGGCGCACAAATTCTTGGCGAAACCGAAAAATTCCTCGCCGGCTTTCAGGGTATCCCACATGAAGCGGAACACGCCCCTGGGCATGTCCGGATGGCGGATGATGTTGTGCTGCACGCCCAGCAGTTCAGACTCGCAAAACCCGGCAATCTCCATGAAGATGCGGTTGGCGTAGGTGATGCGGCCCTTGGTGTCGGTCTTGGAAACGATGAAATCGTTGTCGCCAAGGCGTCTTTCATTGTTGTTGGGAACGATGGATTGTTTCATGTCAGTCTGCCTGAAATGGGTATTTATCAGAAGTTTAGGACAATTTCAGGAAATGGGGTAATTACCGGATCGGCAGACATTCGCAAAATGGCGCCTGAACTTTATTGCGGGGAATGGCGGTCAGGTTTGCCAGCTGGCAGGAACGGACGACTCAGGGATGGCTGTGCAGAAAGGCGCTGAATTGTCTGGCCGACAAGGGCTTGCTCAGGTGGAACCCCTGAAAAAGATCACAGCCGTTGGTGATCAGGAATTGCCGCTGCTGTTCGGTTTTCACGCCTTCGGCAATGATGCTGATGCCAAGGTGTTTGGCCATGGCGATGATGGTTTCCACGATCACTGCGTCATTGACATCATCGATGATGTCCTGTACGAAGCTGCGATCGATTTTCAGCTGGTCCAGGGGCAGCTGCTTCAGATAGGTGAGCGAGGAATAACCGGTGCCGAAATCATCGATGGCGATGGCGAAGCCGATTTTTTTCAAGGCGGCCATTTTTGTGATGGTATCATCGATGACGATGCCTTCGGTGATTTCCAGGGTAAGCCTGGACGGATCGATATCGTGTTTGTCGATGACGCGGCAGAGTTTGTTGGCAAAATCCTTCTGCCGGAATTGTCGGGGACTGACATTGATGGCCAGATGTTCCACCCTCAGGCCTTCCTTCTGCCACTGTCGAAGCTGTCTGCAGGCCTGTTCCAGCACCCATTCCCCCAAGGGCAGTATCAGGCCGCTTTCTTCGGCGGTGACGATGAAAATATCCGGAGCGATGAAGCCTTCATTGGCATGATGCCAGCGCAGCAGGGTTTCGGCGCTGTGGCAATGACCGGCACTGTCGAGCTGCGGCTGATAGACCAGATGCAGTTCATTTTGCGCGATGGCAACGCGCAGTTCCTTCTCGATGCGCAGACGAATGTCCGCTTTTTCCTGCATTTCCGGCCGGAAGAAGCAAATTCTGTTTCTGCCTTTCGTTTTGGCCTGATACATGGCGGTATCCGCCTGGCGCAAGATATCCTGCGGCTTTGCCTGGGCATCGGGAAATACCGCGATGCCGATGCTCAGCGTGATGTGATGTTCATGGCCTTTCAGATCAAAGGCCGTATCCATGGCGTTTTGAATTTTTTCCGCGACGGTAAGCGCCTGATCCAGGGCATCATTGGCAGAAGCGTTTCTGCCGGGCAGCAGGATGACGAATTCATCGCCGCAAAGCCGGGCGGCGGTGTCCTCCTCGCGCAGGGAGTGATGCAGATTCTGCGCCACCTGTACCAGCAGTTCATCGCCGATCTCATGTCCCAGTGCATCGTTGAGCAATTTGAAGCGGTCGATATCCAGAAACAGCAGGGCGCCGAACTGTTTGTGCCGCTGCGCGGCGACAATTTCGTGGCCAATGCGGTCCAGCAGCAGGCGCCGGTTGGGCAGGCCGGTGAGCGGGTCATAAAATGCCAGGCTGCGTATTTCCGCCTCGGCGGTTTTTTGTTCGGTGATGTCGGAAAATACCGATATATAATTCGTGGTCCGCCCTTCCCGGTCTTTGCCGGCAGTGATGGTGACGCGTTGCGGAAATATTTCCCCGTTTTTGCGTCGGTTCCATATTTCACCCTGGTAGCGGCCGGTCTCCAGCAGTTGCCGCCACATGTCCTGAAAGAATCTGACATCATGGCGGCCGGAGCTGAGCAGACGGGGGTTCTTGCCCAGAACGTCGGCTGCCGTGTAGCCAGTGGTTTCGGTAAAGGCCTTGTTGACCTTGAGAATATTGCCGTTTTCGTCGGTGATCAGTATGGCCTCATGGGTTTCGAAGGTGGTTGCGGAAAGCCGCAGCTCCGCCTCGATCTGTACCTGTTCGGTGATGTCGGCAGTGGTGCCGGACATTTCCACGGCCTGACCGTCTTCGTTGTAGCTGATCTGTCCCTGGTTGTAGACGAAGCGAATCTTTCCGTCCGGTCTGACCACGCGCACCATGATGCCGAAAGGGATGTGCTGTTCGATGCTGCTGTCTATCGAGGTCACTAAAATTTGCACATCATCGGGATGGACAATACGCTGCAGCAGCAGGTCGAAATGGATTGCCAGAGATTGCGGTTCCAGGCCGCAGATGCGATAAGTTTCATCGGACCAGTACATTTTGTTGTCCAGCATGTTCCATCGCCAGCTGCCGATATGGGCCATGGCCTGGGCCTCTGACAAGAGAGTCTTGTTTTCCAGCATTTTGTTTTCGGTCTGTCGATGCGCTTCGATTTCCTGCTGCAGCTGCAGATTGCTGCGCATCAATTCCTGGGTACGCTGGGCCACCCGCTGTTCCAGTTCGGAATGCGCCAGGGCGAGCTGCTTCTGCACATCCAGCAGCTGCCTGGTACGGTGATTGAACCAGTAGGCCAGTGCTTCGAGTTCCCCGCGGTCAGCGGTTTGAATGAGTCGTGTGTGCAGGCTGCTGTCTGTGGCGATGCGCTGCAGCTGACTGGCAAGATGGTTGATGGGTTTGAACAGGGTTCTCCCCGTCAGCAGGGTAATGAACAGCAGGGCAAAGAAAACGGCCAGCAACATGACTTCGAGCAGCCGGGAAAAAATTTCTTCGCCTCTGTGCAAGGCAGCGCTGTAGGGCATGACCGTGATGATGCGCCAGCAAGCGTGTCGCTACCTCGTGATAGATTTTGGGACATCCAAGTCTCCAAAATCGACTCGCCAACGCGACAGCCATTGTGCCCCGGCCGTCCTGCGTCCGTGCCGCTTCGCCAACATCCTCGCACGCTCGATGCTGGCTTCGCAGCACTACCTCAAATGACTGGACGCGACTTTTCGTATGCCTACTTTGTTTTCCCTCTGCGCTATCGCACGCCGGATAAACAGTGCGGTCCTGGTCGCTACCGGGGACTAACCGCCTTCGCTTCGCTCTCCATGGCGGTCAGCGGTAGTGCAGTTTGCCCTGCCGGTCCCTGCCCCAGAAAAAACTGCGCCGTTCGATGCCGCTGTCGAACTGATAGGGGGGCGGCCAGATGCCGCCGCCGGCAATGAAATGTTCTGTGCCCTGGATGTTCAGCAGTCGGGGTATCAGCCGTTTGTGCAAGCCGACATCTGCCGGCAGGGCCTGGGCAAGATTGGCCAGACTGCTGGCCAGTGTCGTTGCCTTCGCCGTTCGGACTTGCAGTTCATCGACGACCTTCAGGCCGGCCTGGGTGATTTTGGCATAGGC
>JANEMG010000179.1 GCA_024511045.1 Gammaproteobacteria bacterium
TCTTAGTTCGTTGATTTGTAATTGACCGCTTTTCATGTTCGCAAAACAAAAATTGGTATTTAATTACATTTCAACGAACTACGTCAACTTTCTGTGCTTTTTGTCATGTACAGAGAAAATTTATAAATCAGGATTCAAGAGTAGCAATCATGTCGTCAATTAAAACCCACGAAGGAATTTTGTCCGCCCGCGGCGGCAGGTTTTGCATCGTCGCATCACGCTTCAACAGCTTTATCGTCGAGCAATTGCAGGCTGGCGCCGTGGATGCCCTGCTGCGGCACGGTGCCGACAGCCAGGACATCGAACTGGTGAAAGCCCCGGGCGCTTTTGAGTTGCCGATGGTCGTGCAGCGCATTGCCGCGGCAAAAAAATTCGATGCCATCATCGCCCTGGGTGCCGTGATTCGCGGCGGCACGCCGCATTTCGAATATGTGGCCGGTGAATGCGTCAAGGGCATCGCGCAGATTTCCCTGCAATACCAGATACCGGTGGGGTTTGGCGTGTTGGCCGTGGACAGCATCGAGCAGGCCATCGAGCGGGCCGGCACCAAGGCCGGCAACAAGGGTGCGGAAGCGGCATTGTCGGCCATCGAAATGTTCAGTCTGTTTGCCAATCTGGAAAGCTGATGAGCCAGGCAAGAACCAATGCCAGAAGGAATGCCCTGCAGGCGCTGTATCAATGGCAGATGACTGGTCAGAGCCTGACCGTGATCGAACTGCAGTTCGAGCAGGATGAACGTCTGAAAAATGCCCAGCGCAGCTATTTCAGCGAGCTGTTTCATGGTGTTCCGCGCAATTTGAAGGCCATCGATCAGGAACTGGTGGCCTTCGTCGACCGGCCGGTGGAAAAGATCGATCCGGTGGAAAGGGCAATCCTGCGCATCGGCGTCTATGAATTGATCCATCGGCTGGACGTGCCTTCCAGGGTGATTCTCAATGAAGGCGTCAACCTGGCCAAATATTTCGGCGCCGAGGAAAGCCATAAATATATCAATGGCATTTTGGACAAGGTGGCGCGGCAGCTCAGGGCTGAAGAAATCAAGGCCCGGCAGAATTCCTGATGCCGTAATGCCAAGCACAGGCATGCCTGACCAGAAAGTTTCAGTCATGAGGGCTTTTTTACCCGGTGACCATGCAGGCATTGCCCGCCCGGCGCGGAACAAAAAGCCATGCAGCCTGACAGGTGCTGGCTGCAGTGCCTGGGCGAAGTTGCGGAGGGCCCTGTGGCGTTGACGGAATTTGGCCTGATCGAGCGGTTTTTTGCCGGCCGGGGGCTGATCAATCCCTGTTCGACGTTGGGCATCGGCGATGACTGCGCCCTGCTCAGGGTGCCGGATGACAGGGAGCTGGCAGTGACCACCGATACCATGGTGGAAAATGTGCATTTTTTTCCCGGTGCCGATCCTGGATGGCTAGGTCACAAGCTGCTCGCCGTCAATCTCAGTGATCTGGCTGGCATGGGCGCGCAGCCTGTGGCGGCGACGCTGGCATTGACGCTGCCGGCAGTGGATACCGCCTGGCTGGAGGCCTTTTCCAGTGGCTTCATGCAGCTGGCAAGAAAATTTTCACTCGACCTGATCGGCGGCGATACGACCTCGGGGCCGCTGGTCCTGACCGTGCAGGCGATGGGACTGGTACCCGCAGGTGCAGCTTTGCGGCGCGCCACGGCACGGACTGGCGATCTGATCTATGTCACCGGTGAACTGGGTGATGCGGGTCTGGGCCTGAAGGTTTGCCAGGGTTTCGCCAGCGATGACCCGGCTGATGCTTTACGGCGCCTGCACCGGCCGGAGCCCAGAATTGCGGCAGGATTGGCGCTGCGTAATATCGCCAGCGCCTGCATCGATATTTCCGATGGCCTGGCATCGGACCTGGGGCATATACTACGCACCAGCGGTGTTGGCGCCAGCATCGATTGGGATCGCCTGCCGTTTTCGCCGGCGGTGACGGATTATATCGCCAGGACCGGTGACTGGCAGATGCCGCTGACTGCCGGCGATGATTATGAACTTTGCTTCACCATCCCTCCCGAACAGGAGGCGATGCTGGCGGCCAGACTGCAGGATTTGCATTGCAGCTGCCGACAGATCGGCAGCATCGAGGCCAGCCCGGGCCTGCGCCTCAGGAAAGCCGGCAGAGAGGTGCCGTTGAAAGACCGGGGATACGAACATTTTACTGCAGCAAGGTAATGATCTACGGCAAAAACAAACTGACCAGAAAACAGATTCTCACTGAGCCGGTGCTGCTGCTGGCCTTTGGTTTTGGATCCGGGTTGGCGGGCAGAGCGCCAGGAACCTTTGGCACCCTGGCGGCGATCCCACTCTATTGGCTGCTGATGCAGGGCGCATCCTGGTTTTATCCGGCGGCGACGCTGCTGGTCTGTCTGGCCGGAATAGGCATTTGCGGAAGCGCGGCAGAGCGGCTGGGCGTGCACGATCATTCTGGCATCGTCTGGGATGAAATAGCCGGTTTTTTGCTGACCATGGCCTGGGTGCCATTTTCCTGGCAGGCGGTCATTGTCGGCTTTCTGGCATTCCGGTTTTTTGATATAATAAAGCCCTGGCCGATCAGCTATATCGACAGGGTCGTCGAAGGCGGGCTCGGCATCATGCTGGATGATGTGCTTGCCGGACTGGCGGCGGCGGCAGTGCTTTTTCTGATGGATTATTGAACAAAAAATAATAAGAAAATGATTGCTTAATCACTGTATTTCTTTATAATAGTAAAAATCGATCGCGGGGTGGAGCAGTCTGGTAGCTCGTCGGGCTCATAACCCGAAGGCCGTAGGTTCAAATCCTGCCCCCGCTACCAAATTTAAAAGCCCCTGTCCCAGGGGTTTTTGTTTTTGTGCTTTTAAAAGTAAGGATATCATGAAAGGGCTCTAAGCCCTTTTTTTGTGGGCAAACATAACAGTGAGGAATAATGAAGCAGGCGCCTGACCATTTGCTGGAATTGATTGAACCTGTCGTGGAAGGATTGGGCTATGAATGTGTGGGTATCGAATACAATCCACATCCCAGGCACGGACTGCTGCGGGTCTATATCGACAGCGAAGCGGGAATTCAGCTGGAGGACTGCAGCAAGGTCAGTCACCAGATCAGTGGGGTGCTGGATGTCGAAGACCCCATACAAGGCAATTACCGCCTGGAAATATCGTCGCCCGGCGCAGACAGGCCGTTGTTCAAGATTGCCGATTTCCAGCGCTTCGAAGGCAGTCTGGTGACGGTGAATCTGTTTCGGTCTGTTGCGCAGCGGAAGAAGATTACCGGGACTATCCTGGGCGTGGAGGACGATACCATCCAGCTCGAGGAAGACGGGCAGGTCTTTACTGTTCCGTTGCAGGCGATTAGCAAAGCGCGTTTGGTTCCTGATTATTCCGTTGTAAAAGGAGAGCAAGATGGCAGCAAATAAAGAGATTTTATTGGTGGTGGACGTAGTTTCCAATGAAAAGGAAATTGACAAGGAAATCATTTTCCAGGCATTGGAATCCGCGCTGGAAGCCGCGGTCGTCAAGCGCCATGAATATAAAATCAAAGCCCGTGTCGCCATCGACAGAGTTACCGGTGATTATGAAACCTTCCGGCGCTGGGAAGTGGTGGAAGCCGATCCGGAAATCGAGGGAGGCCTGGAATTCCCGGATGCGCAGATTTTGCTGGAGGATGCCCGGAAAATAAATCCCGACATCGAGGTTGGGGAATTCATCGAAGAACCGATAGAATCGGTGGCATTCGGCCGCATTGCCGCCCAGGCAGCCAAACAGGTGATGATTCAGAAGGTCAGGGAGGCGGAGCGCAAGAAAATAGTCGAGGCTTATCAGGACCGGGTCGGCGAATTGATCACCGGGGTGGTAAAAAGAATCGAAAAGGGCAGCGTCTATCTGGATCTGGGCGGCAATGTCGAAGCGTTGATTCCCCGGGAACAGATGATACCCCGCGAATCGGTGCGTATCGGTGACAAACTGCGCGGTTATCTGCAGGAAGTGCGTTCCGAGCCCAGGGGCCCGCAGTTGTTCGTCAGCCGGACCGCGCCGGAACTGTTGATTGCATTGTTTCGCCTGGAGGTTCCGGAAGTCGGCGAAGGCATGATAGAGATACTGGCCGCGGCGCGGGACCCGGGTTCGCGTGCCAAGATTGCCGTGAAAACCAATGATCCCAGGCTCGATCCTGTCGGTGCTTGCGTCGGCATGCGCGGCTCCAGGGTACAGGCGGTTTCCAATGAGCTGGCCGGGGAAAGAGTGGATATCATTCTCTGGAACGAAAATGAGGCGCAGTTCGTCATCAATGCCATGTCTCCGGCCGAGATCGTTTCCATCGTCGTCGATGAAGACAAGCACAGCATGGATCTCGCCGTGGCTCCGGAATCGCTATCCCAGGCCATCGGTCGCGGCGGTCAGAATGTACGCCTGGCGACGGAATTGACCGGATGGCAATTGAATGTCCTCGATGCCGAACTGGCCGAACAGCAGAGCGAGGAAGAGGCCAATAAAATCAAGCAGCTGTTCATGGAACAATTGGATGTCGAAGATGACGTCGCGCAGATACTGGTCGATGTCGGTTTCAACACCATCGAAGAGCTGGCCTATGTGCCTACCAGCGAGATGCTGGAAATCGAAGAGTTCGATGAAGAAACGGTGTCGGAACTGAAGAGCCGTGCCAAGGATGTGCTGCTGATCAGCGCCATTGCTTCCGAGGAAAAAATTGAAACGGCGCAGCCGGCTGAAGATTTACTGGCCATGCAGGGCATGAACAACGAACTGGCCCATCTGTTGGCAAGCAAGGGCGTTGTCTGCATGGAAGATCTGGCGGAATTATCGGTCGATGATTTGCTGGAATTGGCAGACATGGACGAAGAAGAGGCGGCGAAATTGATCATGACTGCACGCGAGCCATGGTTTGCAGCGGACACAGGCGAGTAGGGCAGAGGTGGGTAGACAAATGAGTGATAAAACAGTACGGCAATTGGCTGAGGTTGTGGGCATACCTCTGGATAAGTTCATGGAACAGCTGCAGGAGGCAGGACTTGCAGTTGCATCCGCTGATGAGGCCATCAGTGACGATGAAAAAATGAAATTATTGAAACATCTGCGTCAGCGACATGGCAAAGACGCCCCTGACTCCATCGATGCGGCCCTGCCCAAACGCGTGACGTTGAAACGCAGGTCGGTCAGCGAACTCAAGCAGTCGCGAGCGCCTGGCCAACTGAGCAAGACGGTCAGCGTCGAAGTGCGCAAGAAGAGAACCTATGTCAAGCGCACGGAAGTCTCGGATCTGGAGCAGCAGCGCGAGCTGGAGCAGGCGAAGAAGGCGCTGGAAGAACAGCAGCAGCAGATCGCCGCCGAAGAACAGCTGATCCGGGAACGGGAGCAGGAACGTGACAGACTGAAAGCCGAGGCCGAGGCCGAGGCGGAAAGGCGGAAGCAACAGGCGCAGACAGAGGAGGCACGGCCCACGGCAGCGGAAAAGGAGGCGCTGACAGAGGAGACGGCAGCTGAAAAACAGGCGCAGAAAGAA
>JANEMG010000180.1 GCA_024511045.1 Gammaproteobacteria bacterium
AGGTGTGGCGAAGCGGCACGGACGCAGGACGGCCGGGGCAATAATGGTTGTCGCGTTGGCGAGTCGATTTTGGAGACTTGGATGTCCCAAAATCTATCACGAGGTAGCGACACGCTTGTCCCTGTGCCGGATTAGTGCCCGAGAGAGACGGACACTATATTAATGCACAGTCAATAAATGGGGTTTTCAAGGGTGAAGAAAAATAACACCAACAGCGATACAATCGTGGCATTGCCGCATGTCTCCGACAAGCAAGCTGAAGCCGAAGCTTCGGTTAATCAGAATGATACCCCGGTATTATCCAAAGAGCTGACCGGCGTCGCGAAATATCTGGACAAACTGCCCAAACCGACGGGTGTTGCCAGCTATCTGAAAAAACATAAACATAACGCCAGCAGCAGTGTATCCCGCTATATGGCAAAAAAAATGCTGACGGCCAGAACAGAGCCATCAGCCACCTCTGTCACCCGTTACATCATCAAACGGGCTGTTAAGAGCAAGGCAGCCTCTGCTTCTTCAGTGGACAGATATGTCGCCAGACAGAAGGGGATGACTAAAGAAACCCCTGCAATGACCAGTGTTGCCCGCTATATAGAAAGGCAGCGCAAGGCCGCGGCGGAAGAAGCGTCTGCGACGGGTGTGTCGAAGTATCTGCAGGAAGAGGCGATAGCCGCAAAAAAAGCCGCTGCAGCCAAGATTGTTGCAAAGCATCTCAAGCTGGAAGAAGAGGCACGGGCAGAGAGGGAAAGAGCGGCAGCTATCGCTGAAGAGCAAGCCAGGGAAAGACGGAATGATACCGAGCAGGAGGAATTTGTCGGTACCGGCGTTGCGCGTTATTTGCACTTCCTGCGCAGCAGGCCGGTAACCGGCGTTGCGCGCTATCTGGCGAATCGGCTGCTCGCCGAACTTAAAAAATCGAAAGGTACGGGGGTTGCCAGGTATCTGAAGAAGAAGGCTCTGTTTGCCAGGCAGGCGCCAACGGCAACCGGTGTTGCCCGTTATCTGGCGAAAAAGGCCTTGCAGCAGTATAGTGCGCCCGCTATCACGGGTGTGGACAGATACATTACCAGACAGTCTATCCTGGGCAGGGACATGCCTGCAGCAACGGGCGTGAGCAAATATCTGGCGATCAAAAAAGCCACGCAGAAAGCATCGCCAGTGAAAAAAGTTGAGCCGGTTCTGGAGGGTCAGCTGATTTTGGCTGGTGAAGAACTGCCAGCCACCGGCGTCGAAAAATACCTGGAAAACCAGCAGGCTATTGCCGCGGCAGAGAAACAGGCTGTCACGGGTGTAGCCAAGTATATGGTAAAACAGAGCAAAAGGGGTAAAAAGCGCAGAACGACCAAGGCGGCGGGGAAACTGACCAGTGTCGAGCAATACATGCGCAAACAGGCATGATCGACATTGCCCCGGCAGTCGAAACCGTTGCGGTTGGGGTCTTTTCCCCACTGAATCGATGCTTTAATTCCCGATGATCGATGCCTTTCAAGGCTGCTGATCGTAGCGATACAGCCTTGTATCGTGTTGCAACCCGTCAATAACGGGTGATAGTTGGCCGACATTTTGCCGTTGTGGCTTGTCGATGCCGGAGAAAAGTCCGGCATTGACAGTTGCCTGTTTCTGCTTTAAAGTGTCGTCCGCGTAATTAAATATGTAACTGAACTACAAGTATGTAGTTAAAACAATAACCAAATCGGAGCAAATAACATGGCAAAACCATTAATTCAAATGGCCCTGGACTCATTGGATTTTGACGCAACAGTCGCGCTTGCAGATCAAGTTGCGCCGTATGTTGACATATTTGAAATCGGCACGCCGTGCATCAAATACAATGGCATCAACCTGGTCAAGGAACTGCGTGCAAGATTTCCTGATCAGCTGTTGCTGGTCGATCTGAAGACGATGGACGCGGGTGAATACGAAGCGACGCCATTCTACGAAGAAGGCGCGGACATCTGCACGGTACTGGGCGTATCCGGACTGGCCACCATTGGCGGCGTCGTAAAAGCGGCGAAAGCGAACAATGCGGAAGTCCAGGTTGACCTGATCAACGTTCCCGACAAAGTGGAATGCGCCAGAGCGTCTGCGGAACTGGGTGCGCAGATCGTTGGTGTGCATACCGGACTGGACGCGCAGGCAGCCGGTCAGACCCCGTTTGGCGATTTGCAGGACATCACCAGCCTGGGACTGGACGTTCGTGTATCGGTGGCGGGCGGCATCAAGCCGGCGACGGTACAGCAGGTCGTCGAAGCGGGTGCGAGCATCATTGTTGTCGGCGCGGCGATCTACGGAGCCCCGTCTCCTGCGGAAGCGGCGCGTGAAATTCGCGAACTGGTAGATGCTGCAGGAGCATAAGCGATGTGGCAAAAAGAAAATCAGCGTCTGGTCATAGACAAGATTGCCGAGATCCTGGATGCGACCGATGACACCTATGCGGACAAGATGACGGCAATGCTGGACGAAGCCAGGCGCATCTTCATCTCGGGTGCGGGGCGTTCCAAGCTGGTCGGCAATTTTTTCGCGATGCGTCTGATGCATGGCGGCTACGATGTCAGCGTCGTTGGTGAGATTACCACGCCGAGCATCCAGAAGGGCGACCTGCTGATCATCATCTCGGGTTCTGGTGAAACGGAGCAGTTGATTGCGTTCACCAAGCGTGCGCGGGATATTGGCGCGAAGATTGTTCTGATTTCGGCGAAGAGCGACTCGACGATCGGTGATCTGGCGGATGCGGTGTTCCAGATTGGTACATCGGAGCTGTACGGCAAGGTCAAAGGCATGCCGATGGGGACGGTTTTCGAGCTGTCGACGCTGTGTTTTCTGGAAGCGCTGATATCCCATATCATCTGGGAGAAAGGCATTCCTGAAGAAGAGATGAAGACGCGGCACGCGAATCTGGAATAAGCGCGTCATCAGTACGGGTGGCGGCGGTGCTGCCACTCGTATTCCCCTCTTGTCGAGCGCGTCTGAGCGCTGCCGGATGCCGGATCCTGTTCGAGAAAGCCGGTCAGACTGTAAGCATCCTAACAAGTTAACATCCACAGGCAGTCGGACATGGCGTGTTTGTGGAGCGGGTTGGTGTCCAGCATTTTCAGTCGGGCACTGGCTGACAATCAATAACCAAAGAATCACTTTAAGGAGAACAATATGCCTTCGCGTCGAGAATTAGCGAACGCCATACGTGCGTTGAGCATGGATGCCGTGCAAAAAGCGAACTCGGGTCATCCTGGGGCGCCGATGGGTATGGCGGACATCGCAGAAGTGTTGTGGAACGACTACATGCGTCACAACCCGGTGAATCCGAAATGGCCGGGGCGGGACCGTTTCGTGCTGTCCAATGGCCACGGGTCGATGCTGATCTATTCCCTGCTGCATCTGACCGGCTACGACCTGCCGATGGAAGAGCTGAAGAACTTCCGTCAACTGCATTCCAGAACCCCGGGACATCCCGAGTATGGATATGCGCCGGGCGTCGAAACCACCACGGGGCCATTGGGTCAGGGCATCACCAACGCGGTGGGCATGGCCTTGGCGGAGCGGACCCTGGCGGGTCAGTTCAACCGTCCTGGACACACTGTCGTGGACAACTACACCTACGTATTTCTGGGCGACGGCTGCCTGATGGAAGGCATCTCCCACGAAGCCTGCTCGCTGGCGGGATCCATGGGACTGGGCAAACTGATCGCCTTCTATGACGACAACAACATCTCCATCGATGGCGAAGTGCGCGGCGAAGGCGGCGTACCGGGCTGGTTCATGGACGATACGCCGAAGCGTTTCGAGGCCTATCACTGGCACGTCATTCCGAAAGTCGACGGGCACGATGCCGACGCGGTGAAGAAAGCCATCGAGGAAGCGCGTGCAGTGACCGACAAGCCGACGCTGATCTGCTGCCAGACCACCATCGGCTGGGGTTCGCCGAACAAGCAGGGCAAGGAAGAGTGTCATGGTGCGGTGCTGGGTGAAGATGAAGTGGCGCTGGTTCGGGAAACCATCGGCTGGCCGCATCCTCCCTTCGTCATTCCGGAAGACATCTATGCTGGCTGGGATGCCAAGGCGCGTGGTTCCCAGGAAGAGGCGCAATGGCAGGAAGCCTTCGAACAATACCGCAGCGCCCATCCGGACCTGGCGGCGGAATTCGAACGTCGTGTGCAGGGCAAACTGCCAGCCGACTGGGACGAAAAGTCCAGGGCATACATTGCCGAAGTGGACGCCAAGGCGGAAAACATCGCCAGCCGCAAGGCTTCGCAGAACGCCTTGAATGGTTTTGGACCGCTGCTGCCGGAACTGCTGGGTGGTTCGGCTGACCTGGCGGGATCCAACCTGACCCTGTGGTCAGGCTGCAAGGACGTCAATGCCCCGGGTCACGACGGCAACTACGTGTACTATGGCGTGCGTGAATTCGGCATGTCGGCGATGATGAATGGCGAAGCGCTGTACGGTAGTTTCATCCCCTACGGGGCGACCTTCGAAATGTTCTCCGAATATGCGCGTAATGCGTTGCGCATGGCGGCGCTGATGGGGATTCGCGACATCTTCGTGTATACCCATGATTCCATCGGACTGGGCGAAGACGGACCGACCCACCAGCCGGTTGAGCAGACGGCGACCTTGCGCATGATTCCGAACATGCAGGTCTGGCGTCCCTGTGATGCCGTGGAATCGGCGGTCTGCTGGAAAGCGGCCATCGAACGTACGGAAGGCCCTTCGACCCTGGTCTTCTCGCGTCAGGGGCTGCCGCACATGGCGCGCAGCGCGGAGCAGATCGACGCGATCAGTCGTGGCGGATACGTGCTTGCCGACTGTGATGGCACGCCGGACGCGATTCTGATTGCGACGGGTTCTGAAGTTGCGCTGGCGAAGCAGGCGGCGGAAGAGCTGGCTGGCAAGGGGCGTAAAGTCCGCGTCGTATCGATGCCGTCGACGAACGTATTCGATGCCCAGGACCAGTCCTACAAGGATTCGGTGCTGCCGCCATCGGTGACCAAGCGGGTTGCCGTAGAGGCTGGCGTGACGGATGCTTGGTGGAAATATGTGGGCAGTGAAGGTGCGGTAGTGGGTCTGGACCGTTTCGGCGAGTCTGCACCTGCGGGCGATCTGTTCAAGGAGTTCGGCTTCACCGTCGACAATGTCGTGAAAAACGTCGAGGCGATACTGTAAACGCTGAATCCGCAGTGTCTGTATGCCGTGCGCAGGTCTGCTGTGCACGGCTTGCCCTCCTCCGGGCAGGGAAATATCGTTTTTGTAACGGCCATGGAACATAAATGCAAGTTTCAGAAACAGCGATGGATGTTCATTCAGGGAATGATTGGGAAAGCTGTTTTTTGTTCAGTATCAATGCCTCGAGGTCGTTGATACTGTCGGCACACGCTGACCGCCATGGAGAGCGAAGCGAAGGCGGTTAGTCCTCGGTAGCGACCAGGGCCGCACTGTTTATCCGGCGTGCGATAGCGCAGAGGAGAAACAAAGTAGGCATACGAAAAGTCGC
>JANEMG010000181.1 GCA_024511045.1 Gammaproteobacteria bacterium
CTTTCTTTAAATTTTCAAATGAAGGCATGCAAGGCGCGGCAACGCTATGATCCTTGCTATGTCAACTATTTTTTGAGATTTTTAGTGGTTTTTCTCCTCTGAAACTCTAAACTCTAGTATGACATAAACAGGCTGTAAAATCAGATATTCGAGCCGGTATAGAGGAAAAAGTGTAAAATGGCTGCAATCCCGAGTGCCCGGCTTGGTTATAGGTTTTACCGGGCTCCATCCCCTATCATGCTGAAATTTGACTTCCAGAGGCTAATGAATGGCAAGTATTGATCAAAGCGCAATTGAAAATGTGTTGCAAACCGTTATCGATCCGAACATGCAGACCGACCTGGTCAGCGGGAAAACGGTCAAGTCGATTGCTGTCGAAGATGGCAGGGTCAACATCGAAATCGAACTTGGCTATCCGGCAAAAAGCTGCAGCGAAGCGCTGCGCAGCGCTGTTCAGGAAAAAATCGCCGAACTGCCGGGCGTCGACAGCGTCGCTGTCGAGATCACGACGGTGATTGTCGCGCACAAGGTGCAGAATGCCCTGCAGCCCATGGGCAACATCAAGAACATCATCGCCATCGCTTCGGGAAAGGGCGGCGTGGGCAAGTCGACCACCGCGGTGAATATCGCCCTGGCGCTGCAGGCCGAAGGCGCGCAGGTAGGCATCCTCGACGCCGATATCTATGGCCCCAGCATTCCGACCATGCTGGGCATCTCCGGCTACCCCTCCAGCGAGGACGGCAAGACCATGCAGCCGAAGACGGCCTACGGTCTGCAGAGCATTTCCATCGGCTACCTGATCGACGAGGACCAGCCGATGATCTGGCGCGGGCCGATGGTCACCAACGCCCTGCAGCAGTTGCTCAAGGATACCAACTGGAGCGACCTGGACTACCTGATCGTCGACCTGCCGCCGGGCACCGGGGACATACAGCTGACCCTGGCGCAGCAGATACCGGTCAGCGGCGCGGTGATCGTCACGACGCCGCAGGATATCGCCCTGCTGGATGCCCAGCGCGGACTGAAAATGTTCGCCAAGGTGAACGTGCCGGTACTGGGCGTCGTGGAAAACATGAGTATACACATCTGCAGTCAATGCGGGCATGAGGAAGCCATCTTCGGCGCCGGCGGCGGCGCGGTGATGGCGGAAAACAATCAGGTCGACCTACTCGGCGCCCTGCCCCTGGATATCAACATCCGAAAATATGCGGACTGCGGCCGCCCGACCGTGGTCGCCGACCCGGAATCCCGCGCGGCAGCCATCTACCGGGAAATCGCCCGCAGAATGGCCGCCAAGCTGGCCCTGCAGGGCAGGGACTTCCGCGGCAAGTTTCCCAAGATCGTCGTGGAGAACACCTGAAGCTCCTTGGAGCAACGGAAAACGCTGTCATCCCGACGCAGGGAGGGATCTTTCCGGCTTGGTGCTTTCTGTACATTCCCCAACCGGATGCGGCAATTCAGAGCACAGCAATTGCTCTGCCCAATGTTAGGATACCTGCACGACAAGAAGCCTCCTCAGCGATATCTGTGGGTAGATAATGCCGAAGGCTTAAGCTATCAAATTGAATTATATAAATAAAATGCGCGTTAGCGCCTCATTTTTTCTCGATATTAAAAACTTGTTACTTATTGAAAGCCTTCAACTGCTCATCACCTGCCCCCGCCAGGGATGGCGGGATGAAATCCACGGGCTGTCCACACGGAGTCCGCAGTTCAATGGCTAAAAAGGGGCTTTTTTACCCACAGATATCACTGAAGAGCCGACAAGAACAATTTCTCTGGGGAGCATCCATGAACAGGCGTAAATTCATCGGCTCAGCCGGTCTTGCATCGCTAGCGACCGGGGCGGTATTGACCGTTCCTTCCGTGGTCCATGCCAAGGCCAAATACCGCTGGAAAATGGTCACGGCCTGGCCGAAAAACTTTCCCGGCCTGGGCACCAATGCCAACCTGCTGGCGAAGACGATCACCGCCATGAGCGGCGGCAGGATTTCCGTCAAGGTCTACGGCGCGAAGGAGCTGGTGCCGGCCTTCGAGGTCTTCGATGCGGTTGCCGGCGGCACGGCGGAAATGGGGCATGCCGGCGCCTATTACTGGAAGGGCAAGACCGAGGCGGCGCAGTTCTTTTCGGCGATCCCCTTCGGACTGACTGCGCAGGAGATGAATGCCTGGCTGTACTACGGCGGCGGCATGGAACTGTGGCGGGAACTGTATCGTCCCTTCGGCCTGATTCCTGCCACGACGGGCAATTCCGGCGTGCAGATGGCCGGCTGGTTCAACCGTGAAATCAAGAGCGCCGACGATCTGAAGGGCCTGAAGATGCGCATCCCCGGACTGGGCGGCGAAGTGCTCAGGCGCGCCGGCGGCACCCCGGTGAACATGCCCGGCGGCGAGTTGTTCACTTCCCTGCAGTCCGGCGCCCTGGACGCCACGGAATGGGTTGGCCCTTACAACGATCTGGCCTTTGGCTTCTACAAGGTGGCCAAGTACTACTATTATCCCGGCTGGCATGAACCGGGCTCGACCATGGAGGCGATCATCAACGCCAAGGCCTTCGATGCACTGCCTGGAGATCTTCAGGAAATCGTGCTGACCGCCTGCAAGGCGGCAAACATGGATATGCTCTCCGAATATACCGCGCGAAACAATCAGGCCCTGGATGTGCTGGTCAACAAGCACAAGGTCAAGGTGCTGCCGCTGCCCGACGAGGTGCTGAAAAAACTGCGCGGCATCTCCGATGCGGTGGTCGCCGAACTGGCCGCGAAAGATCCCATGAGCAAAAAAATCCATGCTTCGGTGATGCAGTTCCGAGACCAGGTCATGCCCTGGAGCAAGTTGTCGGAACAGGCGTTTCTGCGGGCCAGGATGTTGTAAAGCATCGGCCTGCAGGCTTTGTGTTTCGCCGGATTGACCTGTCTTTTTCTGATTACCCACAAGCTTCTGCCATTTCCCAAAATGAAAAACAGCGGGCACATCACGCCCATTCAGGCACTTAAGGATTGGCACAAAAAACAACCGGAATTATTCAAAAAGAAAATCTATGATCTATCGGGACTTGACAACTACCCATAGTGGCCCGAGTAGTTGCGTGGATTGTTTGATTCCTACAGGGTAAGATGTTTTGATTGACACTTTCAGGCGCGAGCGATGCAAAAGACAGAGATTGCCAAAATAACGGCTGGTGACATCGTACAAAGGAAGTTGCTCACCTGTGGTCCCCAGGAGTCGGCGATGGGAGCATCGTGCAAGATGGCCAGTCAGCGCTGCAGTTCCATCCTGGTGATGGAGGGCGACGAGGTCATCGGCATCTGGACCGAAAAAGATGCCTTGAAGCATGATTTTTCCAGTGCCGACAATGGACTGGTCGCGATTTCCAAATTGATGAGTTCTCCGGTGAAAGCCATTCCGGCATCGATGCCGCTGGAGGAGGTGTCCAGCGAATTCAGAAAAGATGGATTTCGTCACTATCTGGTCCAGGATGACAGCGGCAGGCGGCTGGGCATCATTTCCCAGACCGACGTGGTACTGAAATACAGCCTGGAATACTACCTGGTGCCGCGCAGTGTCGGCAGCGTCGTTCACGCAATGAGTCCCTTTCTGCCCTGTGATGCACCTCTGGCCGAGGCCATCCGGCTGATGCGGGAGCATCGGGTCGATGCCTTGCTGGTGGACCTTTCCAGTGGCCGGCAGGGCATCATCACGGAAAGGGACATCATCAAGGCGATAGCGGCAGGAAAAGACGATCCCCGGGTGGCCGATTACGCGACGCAGGGTCTGGTGACCATCGAGGAAAATGCCAGCCTTTTTCAGGCCAAGCAGCGCATGCTGGAAAAAAGGATCCGGCATATCGGGGTGGTCGATAAAGACCATCGCGTGTTCAGCATCATCAACCTGGAAAACATCCTGGATGGCATGCTCAACAGCTATCTGGAAGAATTGCGCGATGTGGTCATCGAACAGAAGCGTGAGCTGGAGGAGTCGATGGCACACCTGCATCTGGCGCAGAAGGTCATCACCTCCACGCTGGAGGGAATCGTGGTGACGGATGCCGACGGCATCATTCAGTCCTGCAATCCCGCCTTTACCGAGATTACCGGTTACCAGGAACGGGAGGTGCTGGGAAAACCCGCGGCATTGCTCGCTTCCCGGCGGCACGACAAGGCTTTTTATGCGTCGATGCGGAAAACCATCAGGGAGAAAGGCTACTGGAAGGGTGAAATATGGAACCGGAAAAAGAGCGGCCAGCTGTATTTGCAGCAGTTGACCATTTCCGCCATCAGGGATGAAAAGACCGGCAGAACGTCGCATTATGCCTGCATGTTCAGTGACATAACCGAGGCGAAACAGGACGAGGAAATGATCCGGCATCTGGCCTTTCATGATCCCTTGACCGGGCTGACCAACCGCCGACTGCTGATGGACCGGCTGGAGCGGGCCATAGTTTTTTCAGTACGCAGCAAGCATCTGTTCGCACTGCTTTTTCTGGACCTGGACAGATTCAAGCCCATCAATGACGATTTTGGGCATCTGGCGGGGGATTTTCTATTGCAGAAAATGGCGGATCGATTGCGTGAAGAACTTCGCGAGACCGATACCATCGCCCGTGTCGGCGGGGATGAGTTCGTCGTCATCCTGACCAGTCTGGGAAGCGACCGGGAATCGGCCTTGGGGCAAATCAGGGCCATCGCTGAAAAAATTCAGACCCGCCTGTCTGCGCCCTGCAGCTTCGAAGGGCGGCAGTTGTCCGTTTCCTGCAGTATGGGAGCCGTTCTTTATCCTGGCTGCGTCATTGACGCCGGGGAATTGCTCAAGCAGGCCGACAGCGCCATGTACCGTGCCAAGGCGGCGGGAGGTGGCAGGGTCTGTTTCTTTGAAGAAGAGAAAAAAGAACCCTGTGCATAGAGCCCGGCCTCTAAGTCGTCAGCATCTATTAAACACCCGACCATGGGGTGTATACGATAAGAAGTAACTACTCGGGCCACTATGGGTAATTTGTTCCGGAAGACGCCGTGAATACATCCCTGCAGGCTTGGATTTGGTATCCTTGGCAAAGACACTTTTTCCACAGACCACCCTAGGGGCGTGTTTTACCAAGGGTGAGTAGTTGCGATAAGAAAACAGCAAATGCGATTGGCTGTTTTCATCTGCTGGGCCCATCAGGGGGCAGCCAGCTTCAGCACATGAGGCACGAACACGATGCCGCCAATCACCATGGCGCCGCAGGCGCTGAGCAGTACCGCGCCGGCGGAAACGTCCTTGGCCTTCTTGATCAACGGATGAAAGTCAGGGCTTGCCATGTCGCAGACGAGTTCCAGGGCGGTATTGAACGCTTCGGCGACCCACACCATGGTGATGGCGACCACCAGTGCCAGCCATTCCCAGGCGTTTGTTCTCAAGGCGGCGGCTGCGGCGATGACTGCCAGGGTCGCGCCAAGATGTATCCAGGCATTGTGCTGGCTGTGCAGCAATACCGCGATGCCTTGCAG
>JANEMG010000182.1 GCA_024511045.1 Gammaproteobacteria bacterium
TGGCGAAGCGGCACGGACGCAGGACGGCCGGGGCAATAATGGTTGTCGCGTTGGCGAGTCGATTTTGGAGACTTGGATGTCCCAAAATCTATCACGAGGTAGCGACACGCTTGTATTCGGAAGGCAGTGATATCAAAAAGACCATCCGGTCCTTGCTGGAGCAGTTGTATCCGGCGAAAATCGAATTGAATATCCTGCTGGATGGCGCCATGCAGAACGCTGCAACCTATCAGGCCGTCAAGGAGATGCAGCCCTTCGTTGCGTGCTATGCCAACCGGTCGCTGCGCCTGATTCCCAAAAGGCAGCGCGGCGGCAGGGTGTCGTCGATGAATGCCGGTCTGCAGTTTGCCACGGGACAGATCGTCATGGCTCTGGATGGCGACACCTCGTTCGACAACGACATGATTATCAAGGCGGTGCAGCATTTTCGTGATGACAATGTCATTGCCCTGTCCGGCATCCTGCAGGTCAGGAATGCCGCAGCTTCGCTGGTGACGTTGCTACAGGCGATGGAATATAAATTGACCGTGCATGCCGGCAAACTGGGGCTTGCCGAAATGCAGTCCATCAACAATATTCCAGGCGCCTTTGGTATTTTTCGGAAATCCTTTCTGCATAAGATCGGCGGCTGGAATTCCGGAACTGCCGAAGATCTGGATTTGACGATCAGGATCAAGCAGTATCTGGGACGACATCCGAATTTGCGCATTGCCTTCGAACCGGAGGCGGTGGCTCATACCGATGTGCCGGATACCTGGAAAACTTTTTTTCAGCAGCGTCTGCGCTGGGACGGGGATCTCTCCTATATCTATCTGCGCAAGCACGCCCTGGCTTTCAATCCGGCGTTGATGGGCTGGCGCAATTTTATTTTTATACTTTGGTATGGTGTGCTGTTTCAGGTCGTGATGCCGTTTCTGATCGTCTTCTATACCATATATGTTTTCTGGACTCAGGCGTTGCCGGTCGTATTGGGCGCCCTGCTGCTCATCTACAGTTTTTATTTTGTCATTACCGGGATTCAATATGTACTGTTTTTGCTGATGTTGTCCACCCGGCCAGGCGAGGACAGCCGCTTGCTGTGGCTGCTGCCCCTTTTCCCGGCCTATGCCTTTGTCATTCGTGTTTGGAGCGTCGCTGCCAATCTCAACGAGTTGTTCAACAAGGGCCATCTGGATTCATCGATGGCACCCTGGTGGGTTTTGAAAAGGGATAAGTTTTGAAAGTTTTGTTCTGCGTTTTATCGTTCTGGGCCGGCGTGCTCGCTGCCGCCGGTCCGGTCAGGACAATCGAGGATTTTACGGCCGATTTTGAAACGGCGTTTCCGGTGCTGCTGGCCGAGGACAATCTGGATGCCAGCCGCTTCGCCCGGCAAAGAGTCGACGCGGCAAACGGCTGGAAGTTCTTTGCCAATTTTGGCGGAGGCTATGTGCAGGATATCGTCGTGACCAACCGTACCCGCAACTTTGCCACCATAGGAGGACGTATAGGCGTCGAATATCCTTTGTTGGGCAGTGCGGAAGAAGAACGTCGCGGACTTTCCGAGGCACAGAAGGAGGTCGATCTCAATAGCATTCGTCTGCAATGGATAAAGCAGCAAGCCCGGATGCAGATTGCCGAAGATTATGCCTTGTATTGGGGGGGCTCAGCAGAAGAACAATCTGGCGCAACTGTATTATCAATTGAAGGACAGGGTGTCGGCAATTTTACGGCAGCGTCGGAACAAGGGGTTGCTGCTGGAAGCAGACCGGCTGGAGGCCTTGACAGCCTTCGAAAGGGTGCGCTATGCAAAAATGGACAATCAGGATGCCATGCAGCGTTCATTGCTGGATCTGGGAAGCCTTTTTGGCAGGGAAATACCCGTATTTACCGCGCAGAAGCCATTATATGCAGCCTTGCAAACCGATTCGCTCAATTTCATTGTCGAAGAGCATCACGAAATGAAAATTCTTGCCACCATGCTGAAGGTGGAAAAGGAGAATTTACGCCATCAAAGATGGCGCGGTATCGAATCCGATTTCAAGCTGACCCACGCGGCGATCATGGAGGACCCCAAAGCCTTTTCCGGCATCAATGATCTGGGCTATGGTGTCGTGGCGAGGGTCAGGGTGAAGATGCCCTTTTCCATCGTCGATTATCAGGATGCAGACAAGGCGCATTCCCATGTGCTGATCAATCAACTGCAGCGGCAGTTGGTCCAGCGCAGGGGGCAATTGCAGAAGGAGTTCGATACAGCGCTGAGACGCTATCAGCGGCTCTCCGAATTCGTCCAATACCAGCAGACACGTGTTGCGGCGGCGGCAGAACTGCTGCGCGAGAGAGAACTTCGGCTCAGGAAGCTGGATGGCGATGTCATCGAGAAATACCTGCAGGGGTTGTACCATTATTACCAGGTGGCTGTCGACTATACAGAGGCGCAGACGGAGCATTGGCAGGCCCGGATCAAGTTGGGTCAATTCGTTTCGCTGATAAATGTGGTGCAAGCCGTGGTCGATGACACTGAATTGTCCGCGCCATTGCAGCGGGCATTCAATGTCTTCAATGAGAATAAATAGTTAGAGTCTATAAACACCCATCCATGGGCTGTTTATAGAAAGATAACAACAAATGCGATTTGCTGTTATCTTCATAAGCAATGGCTTGAGGCCATTGATGATGCCGGCACTTCCCTGTGCCGGATCAGTGCCCGTCATTTATAGACGGGCGCTAAATAATTGCTATCCATGAATGCCTGTTCATGGAGTGTCGATGACAGGAAAACAACAAATGTGATTGTCTGTTTTCTGCACGAACAACGGTGCTGCGCCGTTGGTCATGCCGATATTTCACGGTATCGGAGTGCTGGTCTCATTGCACTGCCTAATATCGCTGTGCAGATGCGCTCAGGTGATGGTGATCTTGAAAACTGGAATAAATTTGCATGAAAATACGTTTCGATAGACCAGAACAAAGGCCTGCCGGTCTGGACCAGGGTGTGCCTGTCTCCTATGGAAGATCCAGGCGCAGGCTTGCTTACTGGCGCTGGTATCTGATTTTGCTGATCATTTGCAGTCCTTTGCTGTATTTCTTCATCAAAATCGCTTATCAGGCGTGGGCCGTTCAGGCCAAAGGTTTCGTCATGATGCCCCATGTACAGGTTCGTGCAACGGCATCCGGCTTCATCGAAAGTCTGCTGGTCGAACCGATGCAGGATATCGGGAAGGAAGAATTGATCGTCAAACTGTAGCAGCCCTCCATAGAGGAACGCAAGAAGCAGCTGCAATCGGAGCTGGATTTTCTGCAGCAGCAATATGACCGTTATGGAGAAGAGGATAGCGCGGCCAGCGCCATGCAGGCGAGCATCGATTTTGCCCGCAAGCGTAAGCTTTATGCCTGGCAGAGAGTCGAGGATTACGAATCTTTGTTTGCCGAGGGCGCGGCAACCGAGGCCGAAGTGAAAACGGCGCGTTTTCAATATGGCGCAGCGCTGGCCAGCCTGGCCGAATTGCAGTTGCTGGAGGAAAAGCAGGGTGGTGCGGCGAGGACTGTGCAAGCCTCGGAAATCCGGCAGACCGAGGCGCGCATCAGACAGTTGCAGCTGGAGATGGAGAACCTCGATCTGCAAAGCCGGCAGCTTTTTATCACATCACCGTTGCCGGGCAGAGTTGTCGACATCCTGGTCAGCTAGGGAGAATTTGTTGCCAAAGGGGATTTGCTGCTGACCATCAATCAACAGGAAAACGCCACCATCGTCGCTTTCGTAGCTCCCGAGGATATCGACTATGCAAGGGTTGGCCAGAAGGCAGTGATCCATTTTCCCGATGGTGAAAAAGCCGCGGCACAGGTAATCAGTGTTCCAGGGATCACGAAAAAATATCCTGTCGGGTCATTGGCCACCTTTGAAACCGGCAGCAGGGAAATCCTGGTGAAGCTGGAATTTTCCGGGCGTGTGGATCAGCATATGATCGATGGTTTGCCGATCAAGGTCGCTTTTTCCCGGTAGCTGCGATTGGGCAAGATGCGAAATACTATCGGCGTTTCCGCTGTCAGTTTGTTCCGGATTACGGATGACACGCCGTTTTGCTGAAACGATAATAATTCTAGTCATTCCGCGACGTGAGGAGGGATCTTGAACGGCATGGGCAATGAAAAGGCCTTGAAGATTTCTCCCGCTGGTCGAAATGAACAGAAATGATTTTGCATTGAACAGCATGCCGGTCATTTCGAAAATGGCCGAAGCTTATGGGGAATCAGGGATTTGTTTGTGCTTGCCTCGTAGCGCGGGCCGCAGATTGTGGGCAACCCAGTGCTTGGGATAGAGTTGGTGATGATACTGCCTGCACGGTCAATCATGGTCTGCTGCAGGCGTCAGGAGGGCGTTGTTCAAGCCGTATCTCCCACTTGCGCCGTAATGTCCTTTCGTCCTTGAACCGGAGGTTCAAGTGGGGGCTTTAACCGTCAAATCAGGCTCCCCGTTTGCTACGGGTATGCACAACATCGACCGGAAGGCAGCCCCCCGGGGTAATACAGGTTCAGGAAACACCCAGGACATCCTCGAACGCTGCAGGAGATACTATGGTCTATTTTAACCTAAAAAACAGATTTTGACCGACTAATCGCATTAATTTGAGTCGCCGCCCAGCACGTGCTCGATTTTATGCCGCATCTCGATCAGGCGGTCGAAAAATTCATCGCAAAGCGTGTTGTTCTGTTTTTGCAGCTGTTTCAGTTCATGCGCCAGATTCAATGCCGCGACGACGGCAATCCTGTCGGGGCCGATGACTTTTCCAGAATCGCGCAGTTCGCGCATTTGCTGATCGAGGAGTTGGGCGGAAGCCAGCAATTCATCCTGCTTATCGGCAGGACAGGCGATTTTATATTCTTTATTGAGAATGTGCAGGGTAACCGGTACCGCTTGTTCCGTCATGTGCCTGTCTCCATGGATTTCAGGCGGGTGATCATGGCTTCGACCCGGGTTCTGGCCAGGTTGGTTTTTTCAATCAGTCTGGCTTTTTCACGAACCAGTTCCTCTTGCTTGGTTTTCAATGTGCGGTTTTCATTGCTCAGCAATTCATATTGATGAATCAGCTGGTCAACCTTCTCTTCCAGCAATTTAATTTCCAGGGACTGATTTGTTTCAGTATCTATCATGGTTTCAGCCAGTCAGTCGATGCATTTGGGTTTGCGGTTGTTTTCATATCAAGAAAGCGGCTCCAGACAAAAAAGGTATTGACAGGTGTGGTCCAAAGCGCTGTGAAACAATCTGCCAAACCTTTATGCGTTTATGATGCCGAGGGAATCACTGTTAAGAAATTGCCTGGCTAAACCTGATCGGCCGTCAAAGCCGTACTTGTAATTATAAGCTGAAGTTTCCCAATTTTTTGGAGCAATGAACATTAGAGCCGACTAATATGGCGGATAAATTAGTGCTTGGTAATATTCTTGTTTATTTTGTTTCTTTCGCTTGAAAAACAATAGGTTAT
>JANEMG010000183.1 GCA_024511045.1 Gammaproteobacteria bacterium
CTTTGACAACCTATTTGTGCCCCAGCCGTCCTGGTCACCAAGCACTACGCAACAACTTCGCAAGCTCGTTGCTGCTCCGTACTTGGCTCCCATATGACTGGACGCCGCGTTCGGAGGCCTGCTTTGTTTTCCCTCTGGCGCCAAGGCACGCCGGAAAACAGTGCTGCCTCACGGCTACTGGGGACTACCAGCCTTCGCTTCGCTCTCCATGGCTGGCAGCGATCGCAGTCTTCCTTTTTCACGGATGCCTGAATGATTTTCTGCCCAAAGAAAAACGTTTTCAGGCTATACCTTACTCGTTCTCCGGAAATCCTGGCATAAAGGATCCTGTCGAAACCCTGGGTATTCCCCATTCTGAGGTAGGCAGCATTGAAGTCAACGGGCAGCCTGTTGACTTCAAGTATCAGTTGTAAGCACATGACCAGGTTACAGTTTCACCCCGGGACGCTCTCACTGCTGACCCACGGTTCATCGTGGACGTGAACCTGGGAAAACTGGCCCGCTACCTGCGCCTCCTGGGTTTTGATACCGAGTGGCGCAACGATCTGCGGGACAAGGAAATCGTGGCTGTCAGTACCAGGAAACAACGCACTATTCTGACGCGCGACCGCAGATTGCTGTTTCACCGTGAGATCCGGCATGGTTACTGGATACGTGCAGTCAACCCGAACCTGCAAGCGCCAGAGGTGCTCAACCGTCTCGATGTCTGGCGGAATATCCGGCCCTTTCGGCGTTGCGCCCTGTGCAACGGCTTGATCCAGGTCGTGGCGAAGGAGGAGATTCTGGATAAGCTGGAACCCCTGACCCGCAAATATTATGATGAATTCTATCGCTGCACTGGTTGCGGGCAGATTTACTGGAAAGGCAGCCATTACGACAAACTGATGAAAAAGCTGAAGAGTTTCAGAGATCATGCGTGAAATCATTACCATCAGCACGTCTCAGAGGGAAATCCTGGTAGACATTACCGCCAGAGTGAAAGACATCGTCAAGGCCAGTGGCATTCATGACGGCCTGGTGAATGTCTACGCCCAAGGCGCCACCGGCGGCATCATGATCCAGGAAAACTGGGACGAAAGTGTCCAGACAGACGTGGTGAACCTGCTGCGCAAGATGATCCCCCGGGGCGTCTGGCTGCATGATGCCCAGGACGGTAACGGTGATTCCCATCTGAAATCCGGACTTGTCGGGCCTTCGGAAACCATCCCCTTAGTGGATGGCAAACTGGGCCTGTCCACCTGGCAGAATATTTTCTTCTGCGAGTTCGACGGCCCACGCCGGGAACGGCATATCGTCTGCACCGTTATGGAAGACAGGTAATGAAAACCAGCAGTGCTGATACAGAAACAGGCAACCCCACACCGGCCATCTCGGAAAAACGTCTGCTGGAACTCATCGCCACGGTGCTTTCCCATTACATTTGTGAAACCAATCCCTATGTACTGTTCAATGGACTGTTGGAGGCCTTGCTGGAGATCACCTCCAGCGAATATGGGTTCATCGGCGAGGTGTTCTACGACGACAAGAACCAGCCCTATGTCAAATGCTACGCCACCACCAACATCGCCTGGGACAGTGACACACGAAAGCTCTACGAGGAAAACCGGCAGAAGGGCATGATCTTCTCCAAACTGGACTCCCTCTATGGCAGCGTACTCAAGACAGGCCAGCGGGTGATCTCCAATCAGCCCGACGCAGACCCCCGCAGTGGCGGACTGCCCAGAGGCCACCCTCCTCTCAATGCCTTCATGGGACTGCCTTTCTACGGGGGCGGAAAACTGCTGGGGATGGTGGGTATCGCCAACCGGGACAACGGCTATGACAGGGAAACCGCCGATGCCCTGCACCCTTTTCTAGTGGCCTGCGGCAATCTTATCCAGGCCTACCGAAACAACAGAAAACGCCAGTATGCAGAAAAGGAACTCAGCGAATACCGCAGAATTCTGCTAGCCAGACCCGCAGATATCCCTTTGGGCAGGGGCTATGTTTTCTCCCGCTCGCCTGCCAGCCTGAGTTGGAACGACAATCCAGTGCTGTTGAGCAGAAAGGAGCTGTCGTTGCTGGAAATTCTCGCGCTCAACCTCAACAGGCCCGTTGCCACCCCCGATATTGAAACTCATGTATGGTCGGAAACCATCGTAGGTGCCTCTTCCCTGCGATCACTTATGCGCCGCCTGAGGTCAAAACTGCAGGGGCTGGAAATAACCACCATTCCTGGCGTGGGCTACATGCTGGCCGGCCCGGAGCGGGATGTCACAGAAATGTCACAAACAAATCACGGCTGAATCGCCACGCACAAGCCCATACCTGCGATAGTAGGCACAGAATCCTGCTGCAGTCGGAGAATACCGGTGAACAAGATACAGAAACAACGGCTGGCCTGGCGCACGGGCTTTTTCTTGTTGTTCATTCTCGCGCCGGTCTTGGACCTGTTCCGCTTCGACCTGGAGCAGAACCACTTCTACTTTCTCACCTTTCCCTGGACCCTGGGCATCGATGCTTTCAGAAACGGTGAGATCAGCGCCCTGGAAATGGCGCTGAACATGGGGCTGCGTTTTTTCCTGCCCCTGGCGCTGATCGTGGGCATCGGTATCTGGGTAGCCTGGAAATGGGGCCGCCTGTATTGCGGCTGGCTCTGCCCGCATTTTTCCGTGGTGGAGACCATCAACCATTTCATGCGCAAGGCATCTGGCAAACTTTCCATCTGGGACAGGGAAGCACTGCCGGAACACCAGGCAGACGGCACCCACGTTCACGTGGAGAAAAAATGGTGGTGGGCAACCGGGCTGGTCATCGTCGGGTTTTCCTTTGTCTGGGCCGTGGTTCTGCTGACTTATCTGCTACCGCCACGGGAAATCTACTACAACCTCTTCCATGGCGAACTGACACGCAACCAGGCGCTGTTCATCGGTGTCGCAACCTTTCTGTTCGTCATCGAGTTCACCGCGGCCCGGCATCTTTTCTGCCGCTTCGGCTGCGTCATCGGCCTGGCCCAGAGCCTGGTATGGATGGGCAACAAGAAGGCCCTGGTGGTGGGTTTCGACCGGGCGCGCTCCACGCAATGCACCGAGTGCGATGCCTCCTGCGAACACGCCTGCCCCATGCGCCTCAAGCCCCGCAGCATCAAGCGCAAAATGTTCACCTGCACCCAGTGCATGCAGTGCGTGGAAGCCTGCGAAAAGGTGCATGAGGGTGACCGCCGGCCACCCCTGTTGCACATGCTCAGTGATCAGTGCGCCCTGGATGTCTCCCTGCGGGATTTCGGACTGAAGCCCGAAATCCCCACAGACTGTTTTCCACCCATTGCAGGCGCAACTCCGGATTCACTCTCGTCCAACGAAGGGGTCGCAAAAGGCGACAGCCCCCGCGATGCAGGGACGCATCGCCATTTTCGATAGCGATAAGCCATTGAAAATGGAGGAATCGGAAAATCACATTTTTCTAATTCCGAGTCGTGAAAGCCCGGGGAGGGGCTTTTACGACATTCTCCAACGAGGTGTAGCGCCCTATTCGGTCAGCGCGGCGTGGGCGGCTGCCAGCCTAGCAACAGGTATACGGGGCGCCGAGCAGGACACGTAGTCCAGCCCGATGCGGTGGCAGAAGTGGATGGACTGGGGATGGCCGCCATGTTCGCCACAGATACCGACGATCAGGTCAGGACGCTGATCACGCCCCCACTTCACCGCCAGTTCCATGAGTTTTCCGACGCCTTTCTCATCCAGCACATCAAAAGGATTGTCCTGCAAAATGCCTCTTTCGTTGTACAGGGGCAGGAACTTGTTCTCCGCATCCTCCCGCGAGAAAGAGAACGCCGCCTGAGTCAGGTCATTGGTACCGAAGGAAAAGAAATTCGCCTGCTTGGCCAGGCTGTCTGCCCGCATGCAGGCGCGCACGACTTCGATCATGGTGCCGAACTGGAATTCAAGCTTGTGACCAAGCTCTTTTTCCAGCTCACCACTTACCCGATCCACGATTTCCTTCACGTACAACAATTCCTGCGCCGTGCAGACCTGGGGTACCTTGATTTTGGGATGAATCTCCAGCCCTTTCTTGTCGCATTCCATAGCCGCTTCGAGAATCGCCCGGATCTGCATCTCATAGATTTCAGGAAAGGTGATCCCCAGACGCACACCACGATGTCCCAGCATGGGATTGGTTTCATACAGCGCCTTTACCTTTTTAAGCATGGTTTCCTTCTTGACGATGGCTTCTTCCACCTGGCGTGATTCCACCATCTGCGGCATGAAGAATTCTTCGTTCTCCGCATCACCCGTCTTCAGCAGGGACAGGGTGCCGGACAGCACTTCCAGGCCACGCACCGAATCCCGCAGCTGCTGCAGGAACAGCAGATCGTCCTTGAGTTGCTGCTCGGAAGGCAGGAATTCATGGATGGGCGGATCCAGCAGGCGGATGGTCACGGGGTACGGCGCCATTACCTCGAACAGTTCCTGAAAATCCTGGCGCTGCATGGGCAACAGCTTCTCCAGTGACTGCTTTCGGTGCTCAGCCGTTTCCGCCATGATCATTTCAATGACCACCGGCAGACGTTCCGTGGTGTTGAACATGCGCTCGGTCCGGCACAGACCGAACCCCTGGCACCGTATTTCAGCGCCCGGTCCGCATCCAGTGCCGTATCTGCATTGGCCATGACGCTCAGACGTGCCACTTCATCGGCCCAGCCCAACAGGATATTCAGCTCCGCAGAAAAATCCGCTTCCACGGTGGGAACGGCTCCCAGGTACACCTTGCCGCTGGTGCCATCGATAGTAATGAGATCCCCTTCCCGAATAACGGTATCTCCAACGAAAGCTTCGTGCAGTTGGACATCCACAGAGATGCCCTCGGCTCCTGCCACACAGGGCTTGCCCATGCCGCGGGCAACGACAGCAGCGTGAGAGGTCTTGCCACCGCGACTGGTCAGAATCCCCTTGGAGGCAAAGAAGCCATGAATGTCCTCGGGCTTGGTTTCTTCCCGCAGAAGAATCACTGTCTTGCCTTTTTTTGCTTCTGCTTCCGCCCGGTCAGCATCAAAGACTACGTGACCGCTGGCCGCACCGGGTGAAGCGGGCAGACCCTGGGCCAGGGGCGTTACCCTGGCATTGGGATCGAGGCGGGGATAAAGCATCTGCTCCAGGTCATCAGGCGCGATACGCAGCAAAGCCTGGTACCGGCTGATCAGGCCTTCCTTCTCCATTTCCACCGAGGTGCGTACCATGGCCACCGCATTCATCTTGCCATTACGTGTCTGCAGGCAGTAGAGCACACCGCGTTCGATGGTGAACTCAAAATCCTGCACTTCATGATAATGGGCTTCGAGTTTCTGGCGCAGTTCCTCGATTTCCTTTGCCATCTGGGGCATTTCATCCGCCAGGCGGTCGATGGGTTTGGGAGTACGGATACCCGCCACCACGTCCTCGCCCTGGGCATTGACCAGATATTCACCGTACAGCTTC
>JANEMG010000009.1 GCA_024511045.1 Gammaproteobacteria bacterium
TCCTGGGGCGTTTTCTTAGTTGAAAAAGTTTTTTAAGGTACGAGAAATAATGAGTATTACTGCTGCAATGGTGAAGGAACTGCGTGAAAGAACCGGTTCCGGAATGATGGAATGTAAGAAGGCGCTGGTCGAGACCAACGGTGATCTGGAAGCGGCCATCGAACAGATGCGCAAATCCGGCATGGCGAAAGCCGACAAGAAATCAGGAAGAATCGCTGCCGAAGGTCGTATTGGCGTAAAAGTCAGCGATGATGCAAAAACGGTGGTTATGATCGATATCAACTGTGAAACGGATTTTGTCGCCAAGGGTGATGATTTCGTCAATTTTGTCGATGACGTCGCTCAGGCATTGCTGGATGCCGATGTGGACGACGATGAGCAATTGCTGAATCTGTCCCTCGCTGATGGCAGGACGGTCGAGGAAACGCGTCGTGAATTGATCGCCAAACTGGGTGAAAACATTACCATCCGACGTTTCACCAAGTTCTCCACGGAACAGGGTGGTTGCGGCGGCTATTTGCATGGCAGCCGCATCGGGGTGATTGTCGAGCTTTCCAGGCCGGATGCCGAATTGAGCAAGGATATCGCCATGCATATTGCCGCCAGCAATCCTTTTTGTATTTCGGAGCAGGATGTACCCGCCGAGATGATCGAAAAGGAAAAGCAGATATTCACTGCCCAGGCCGAAGAAAGCGGCAAACCCGCTGAAATCGTCGAGAAGATGATAGCGGGACGGATCAGGAAATATCTGGCTGAAATCACCTTGCTGGGCCAGCCTTTTATCAAGGACGACAAGCTCACGGTGGGTAAACTGGTTGATGCCAAAGGCGCATCGGTGGTCCGTTTCAGTCGCTTTGAAGTGGGTGAAGGCATCGAGAAAAAAGAGGAAAATTTTGCCGAGGAAGTGATGGCGCAGGTCAGAGGCGATTGACGTTTGAAACCACGCCGGTTGCGCGCCGGGTGGTTTTTGCAGCAGCGATGACGAGGTTCATCGTTGCTGTCGTTGCATCCCTTGACTTGGGTCGCTGTCCGTCTCCAGAAGAACGCATGTTTGAATAACCACCTGAAGGTTACCGTAATTATGAGCAAACTGATATGCCGAAGAATTCTGCTGAAATTGAGTGGCGAAGCGCTGATGAGCGCCCATGGCGGCAGTATCGATGCGGTGATCGTCAAGCGTCTGGCCAGTGAAGTGAAGGAATTATGCGATGCTGGTATTCAGGTGGGGCTGGTCATTGGCGGCGGCAATATCCTGCGCGGCGCTGACAAGGCATCGGAAGGCCTGGACAGGGTCACCAGTGATCAGATGGGCATGCTGGCCACGGTGATCAATGCGCTGGCCCTGCAGGATGCGCTGGAATATTTGGGCCAGCCTGTCCGGGTGATGTCGGCGCTGCGCATCAATCAGGTCTGCGAGGACTATATTCGCCGCAGGGCGGTCAGACACCTGGAAAAAGGCCGGATTGTCATTTTTTCCGCCGGTACCGGCAATCCTTTTTTTACCACCGATTCGGCAGCCAGTCTGCGTGCGATAGAAATCAACGCCGAGCTGATGATCAAGGCGACCAAGGTCAAGGGTGTCTATTCTGCGGATCCCGAGAAGGTTCAGGATGCCGTGTTTTATCCACGCCTGACCTACGATGAGGCCCTGGATCAGCGCCTGAATGTTATGGATACAACCGCCCTGGTATTGTGCCGCGATAATAATCTGCCCATGCGGGTGATGAATATTTTTGAACAGGGGGCGGTAATACGCCTGATGCAGGGCGCCGACATCGGTTCATTGATTGTAACCTGATCGTCTCCGCTTGCTTTGCTGGCGGAATAGTCTTGACGATCACGGTAAGGCTATCCTTGGTCGGGTGCCTGCGGAGCTGCTCAATGCGCTTCATCGCCGCTGGGTTGCCTTGCAAAAGCCATTCAGCAGCTGGCTTTTGACAAGCAATAATAATACGAAAAATGTCAACCAAGGGTTGCCAGTGTTAAACGAGGAATGAAAATGATCAACGATATCCAACAGGATGCATCGACCCGCATGAAAAAAAGTGTCGAGTCGCTGAAGTCGGAATTGAGCAAAATAAGAACTGGCAGGGCACATCCCAGTCTGCTGGATCAGATAACGGTATCTTATTACGGTTCCGAGACGCCCTTGAACCAAGTGGCCAATGTCGCGATCGAGGATTCCCGGACCTTGACCGTGACACCCTGGGAAAAAAGCCTGGTGCAGGCGGTGGAAAAGGCTATTATGTCTTCCGACCTGGGCCTGAATCCAGCGACCAGCGGTACGGTCATTCGTATCCCTTTACCGCCGTTGACCGAAGAGCGCCGACGTGACCTGGTCAAACTGGTGAAGCATGAAGCGGAAAATGCCCGCGTGGCGATCCGCAATATCCGCCGCGATGCCAATTCTGAAATCAAGGAATTATTGAAGGAAAAAATGGTTTCAGAGGATGAGGCCCATGCCGCCGAAGAAAAAATCCAGAAAATCACCGATCAGTTCATCAAGGAAATCGAAAAGCTCCTGGAAAAGAAGGAAGCGGATCTGCTTTCCATGTAAATGCATTCAATGCTGGTGCAGCCTTTTCTATCAAATGGATGTTGACTTTAATTTTATGACCACGAGCATCGATTCATCCAGCATGAACGGTTGCTTTCCTTGTTCAGGGAACAGGTTGACCCATGCCGGATGAGCCTATCTCCTTGCCAGCGAATGCGTCGGTTCCACGGCATATTGCCATCATTATGGATGGCAATGGCCGTTGGGCGCAGAAAAGGTATCTGCCCAGGGCTGCAGGTCATCAGGCGGGTGTCAAAACGGTCAGGGATATCGTCGACTACTGTGCCAGGCATGGCATCGAAGTGCTGACGCTGTTTGCTTTCAGCAGTGAGAACTGGCGGCGTCCCAAAGAGGAAGTGTCGTTGTTGATGGGGCTGTTCATGGCCACACTGCAGAGGGAAGTCAACAAGCTGGACAAGAATGGCATCCGTTTGCGTTTCATCGGCGACAGAAGCGCTTTTTCACCACAGCTGCAGGAAAAGATTGTCGCCGGAGAACGTCAGACGGAGAAAAATACCGGCTTGACGCTGGTCATTGCCGCAAACTACGGGGGGCGCTGGGACATGTGTCAGGCCATGCGCAAGATAGCCGCCATGGTCAAGGCGGATGAATTGTCTGTGGATGATATCGATGAACAGGTGATCAACCGGCAGTTGTCCATTGCCGATTTGCCGGAACCCGATCTGTTCATCCGCACCGGCGGCGAAAAGCGGGTCAGTAATTTTCTGTTGTGGCAATTGGCCTATACGGAACTCTATTTTACCGATACGCTTTGGCCGGATTTCGATCAGCAATGTCTGGAGAAGGCGATCGAGGATTTTGCCACCCGGGAGAGGCGCTTCGGCCATACCGGCGAACAGATTTATGCAAAAAATCCCGGTTGAGACTGGTACAGCACAAGTATGCCGACTGTTTACTGGCACAGCTATGAAGCACATCCAGCGCGTCAGAGGCCATATCCATCTTCATCAATTTTCAACGTGAAACAAAAAAATAAAAAATGTTAATTCAGCGCATCATTACTGCTTCAATTATCGCTCCACTTGCAGTCTGGGCAGTCATTGCCCTGCCAGACGATTATTTTGCTCTGGTATGGGGGATTTTTATCCTGTTCGCCGCCTGGGAGTGGATGAATTTATCGGGATTCAGCAATTTGCCATTGCGTCTGTTGTTTTTGCTGGCGTTGATTGTGCCGATGATCGGCATCCATTACTGGACCGTCGTACTGGAAATTATCGCGGAAACTTTCAACTGGCCGGAGGTGAAAAAATTCTCAGGCATAGTGGAGTGGCTGGTGGTTCCCGCCGTGCTCTGGTGGTTTTTCGTGATGGTCCTGATTCGTAATGCTGCCGGTGCATTGCTGCAGCGAAAAACCGGCAGGCTGGTCAAAGCCCTGCTGGGTTGGTATCTGCTGTTGGTGGCCTGGATGTTCTTTGCCCGTTTGCGGACCCTGTATCCGATGGAAATGGTCGTCTATTTCCTTTTCTTGATCTGGGGGGCGGATATTGCTGCCTATTTTACCGGCAAAAAGTTTGGTGTCACCAAGCTGGCGCCTGATATCAGCCCAGGAAAAACTGTCGAAGGAATGTATGGTGCATTGGCAACGGCCTTTGTCTTTGCGGTGATTTTCACCGTCGTCTTCGAATTTTCTTTCATATATGCTTCGGACATGGTGTTATTGTCAGTCTTGACGGTATTGATTTCCATCTATGGCGATCTGTTCGTCAGCCTGCTGAAGCGGCAGAGAGGACTCAAGGACAGCGGGTCCCTGCTGCCGGGGCATGGCGGTGTTCTGGACAGACTTGACAGCGTCATTGCCGGTATACCGGTTTTTTATGCAGGTATCTATTTACTTTACTATATGATGTACGGGGCATGATCATGAAAGGGATATGCATACTGGGAGCGACGGGCTCCATTGGCGTCAGCACCCTGGATGTGGTCGCCAGACATCCGGAACTGTACAACGTGGTGGCTTTGACCGCGAACACCAATATCGGGGATTTGTTTCCGCAATGTCTGCAGCACCGCCCCGAAACTGTAGTGATCGTCGATGCTGACAAGGCGCGGCAGTTCCAGGAAAAAATAACCGGGACCCCGATTTCGGACATCGAGGTGCTGTCAGGAAGCGCCGCACTGGAACAGGTGGCGGTGCTGGACAACGTGGATTCGGTGATGGCGGCTATTGTCGGCGCGGCAGGATTGCTGCCGACACTGGCCGCGGCAAAGGCCGGGAAGACCGTATTGCTGGCGAACAAGGAAGCACTGGTGATGTCCGGCGATATCTTCATGCAGGAGGTTGCCAAGTCAGGCGCGCAATTATTGCCCATCGACAGTGAGCACAATGCCATTTTCCAGTGCATGCCGCATGGCTACCAGTCCGGAGTGCGGGCCGTGTCGGCGCGTCGTATCCTGTTGACCGCATCGGGGGGGCCATTCCGGGAAATGCCCCTCGAGCAACTACAGCATGTCACGCCGGAGCAGGCCGTTGCGCATCCCAACTGGGACATGGGCAAAAAAATCTCGGTCGATTCGGCAACCATGATGAACAAGGGACTGGAGTTGATAGAAGCCTGTCTGCTGTTCAATATGCCTTCGGAAAAAATCCAGGTGGTCATTCATCCCCAGAGCGTGATCCATTCCATGGTGGACTATGTCGATGGCACGGTGCTGGCGCAGATGGGCAATCCGGATATGCGCATTCCCATCGCCCATGCCATGGCCTGGCCGGAGAGATTTTCATCCGGCGCGGAACCATTGAACATTTTCGACGTCGAACGGCTGGACTTTGCGACACCCGACCTGCAGCGTTTTCCCTGTCTGCGTCTGGCCTATGAAGCCATCGATGCGGGGGGCATCATGCCGGCAGTCCTGAATGCCGCCAATGAAATCGCCGTCGCCGCCTTTTTAGACGGGCAGATTCGCTTTACCGGTATTCCACAGGTCATCGAACGCTGCATGAAAAACTTCAGCGCAGACGAGGCAGGCAATCTGGAAAGCATTTTACAGGTGGACCGGCAGGCCAGGGATATCTCCAGGAAAATCATACAAGAAATCAACAGTTGATGGATTTCATTCACTCGGCATTTTATTTTATCCTGGTAATCGGAATTCTGGTTGCCTTTCATGAGTTTGGCCATTTCTGGGTTGCCCGAAGATCCGGCGTGAAAGTGCTCAGGTTCTCCGTTGGCTTCGGAAAAATTGTCTGGCGTTATCAGAAATCACCCGAGGACACGGAATATGTTTTGTCGGCCATCCCCTTGGGCGGCTATGTGAAAATGCTCGATGAGCGTGAAGGTCCGGTTCGGGACGAGGAACTGCGCTTCGCATTCAATCGGCAGCCCCTGTACAAGCGTACCGCCATCGTCGCGGCCGGCCCGATTTTCAACCTGCTGCTGGCCGTCGTGCTGTTCTGGCTGGTCTTGGTCACCGGCGAAATCGGCATGCGGCCAATCATTGGCCCGGTACCGGAAGGCAGTCTGGCGGCGCAGGCTGAATTTGTCGCAGGCGATGAAATTCAATCGGTCAATGACCGGCTGACGCCAACATGGTCGGAAGCGATGTCGGCATTGTTTGCCGCGGCAATGGCAGGCCAGCAACAGGTTGAGGTTGCCGTCAAGTCGGGTGATGACGTTACCAGCATCAAAACGCTGGTTTTTCCGGAAGGGGTCGATCTGGAGCCCAACAAACTATACGAACGCATCGGTCTGGTCCCCTGGATGCCGGTAATCAAGCCGGTGCTGGGCGAAGTGTTGCCCGATGGCGCCGCGGCTGCCGCCGGACTGCAGCCGGGCGACCTGATTATCAGTGCGGACAATGTGGAAATCACGGAGTGGATGCAGTGGGTCGACTATGTGCGCAGTCATGCCGGCGTGACCATAGAACTGGTCATCGAACGCGATGGCGTGCGTATGCCGCTGGTCATCACGCCGGCAGCGGTGCAGACCGATGAGGGACCGGTCGGCAGAATTGGCGCCAAAGTGCAGGTACCGGAGGATCTGCTGGCGTATCTGCAGGTCAGTTATTCCCTGCCGCCAGTGGCCGCGCTGATTGCAGCCTGTGAACGGACCTGGTTTTTCTCCATCACCACAGTGAAACTGATGGGCTATATGCTGATTGGTCAGGCACCCATCGAGAATCTCAGCGGCCCCATCAGCATCGCGCAATATGCCGGCCAGTCGGCCAGTGTCGGCCTGACGCAGTTTCTGAAGTTTCTGGCCGTGGTCAGCGTCAGTCTCGGCGTGTTGAATCTGCTGCCGATACCGGTCCTGGATGGCGGGCATTTGCTTTTTTATGCGCTTGAAGCCATCAAGGGCAGCCCGGTTTCGGAAAAGGCGCAGATGTTTTTCCAGAATATCGGCGTGGCGCTGCTGATCACCCTGATGGTGGTTGCAACTTTTCTGGATATTGAACGCCTGTTTCAATAGCTTTCCTGTTTGAACCAAGGAATTTGACATGAACTCAATAATGAAAACAACGCCATTCATTCTACTCGGTATGCTGGGAAATCCGGCGGCAGCGGATGAAAACCAGGTCAGACAGGCAATTGCCCAAGCCATGCCATCAGTCGAGATCGATGCGGTCGAGCCATCCGTCGTCAAGGGTTTGTATGAAGTCAGAACCGGAGCCAATCTCTTTTATGTGTCCGACGACGGCAAATATATCCTGCAGGGCAAACTGTACGATCTGCAGAACCGGGTCGATTTGACCGAAGAGAAGCTTGCCGGCATCCGGGTCGCCGAACTGACCAGTCTTGGTCAGGAAAAAATGATCATCTTCAAGCCCGAGAAAAGCCTTTATCAGGTATCGGTATTTACCGACATCGACTGCGGCTATTGTCGTAAACTGCATTCGGAAATAGACCAGTACCTGGCCCAGGGCATCACCGTGCGCTATCTGTTCTATCCCCGTGCCGGCAAGGGTTCCGAGTCCTACAAGAAAGCGGTTTCGGTATGGTGTGCGAAGGATCGCAATGCTGCTCTGACCAGCGCCAAACAGGGCAAGAATCCGGAGCAGAAGACCTGCGACAATCCGGTCGACCGGCATATGCAGCTTGCCCGAGACTTTGGCGTACAGGGAACGCCGATGCTGGTTACCGGAAAAGGCTCTGTCTATCCCGGCTATCTGCCGGCCAGCCAGCTGGCGAAGGTGCTGAAGGCGAAACAGCAGCGAAATCCGTAAAACAACATCCTGATCACCCCAAGCCGCAGCCATTTTTTCCAAATAATCATCGCGTTCCATCCACGTCTGGCCATCACTGCATTTCGATCTGCGGATGAAATCTTAAGCGCAGTACAAGCAATCAAGCACCAAGATCCCAGCTTTCGTCGGGATGACAAGAATTATAGGTTTACCGTAAAGTTGAGGGTCATGCGTAATTCAGGTGCCTGATTGTCGACAAGCCTGAGATTGTTTCAGATATCCAGCAGATGTTCCAGCACCTGCAAACAGACTCAATGAAACAGGAAAATTGGACCTGCATCAGCGGGTGAGATGTTGCATTGAAAATTGTTATCATCCAAAAAGGTTACTACTCGGGCCCCTATGGGGGCTTCTTCCGGTAGGGGTGAGTAGTTACCAAAAAGCTGTTCAAAGCAGCCCTTTTAAACGATACAGATATTCCAGCGCCTGCCTGGGCGTGGTTTCGTCCGGGTTGATTTCTTCCAGCAGAGAGACGGCGGGATGATTGTCTTGGCTGGAAAAGAGATCCAGCTGGGTACTGCCCATTTCCTGCTGCTGTTCCCGGTAGGCATGGTCTTCCAGGTGCCTGAGCCGGGTTCTGGCCTTGTCGATCACTTCCTCCGGTACGCCCGCCAGGGAGGCTACCTGCAGTCCGTAGCTCTGGTTTGCGGGACCGCTCTTCACGCTATGCAGAAAAACGATGCCGTCGCCATGCTCCATGGCTTCCAGGTGCACATTGGCAATGTTCTGCTGTTCTTCGGCCAGGCAGGTCAGCTCGAAATAATGCGTGGCGAACAGGGTAAAGGCCCCGGTCTTCCTGGCCAGATGATCGGCGCATGCCCAAGCCAGTGACAAGCCGTCGAAGGTGCTGGTGCCGCGGCCGATTTCATCCATCAGAATCAGACTGTTTTCCGTGGCATTGTGCAGGATGTTGGCCGTTTCCGACATCTCCACCATGAATGTCGAGCGGCCGCTGGCCAGGTCGTCGGAGGCGCCGATGCGGGTGAAGATCCGGTCCACCGGGCCGCAGCGGAAGGCTTTCGCAGGAACGAAGCTGCCGATGTGCGCGAGCAGGACGATCAGGGCCGTCTGGCGCATGTAGGTGGATTTACCGCCCATATTCGGGCCGGTGATGATCAGCATGCGCTGTTCTGTGGAAAAGTCGAGATCGTTGGCGACGAAGGGGATGTCGGATACCTGTTCCACCACCAGGTGCCGTCCGGCGTCGATATGCATGCCGGGTTCGGCCTGTAGTTGCGGTCGGCACAGGTTCAGGCTGACGGCGCGTTCGGCGAAATCGACCAAGACGTCCAGTTCCGCCAGGGCGGCGGCGCACTGCTGCAGCTCCGGCAATGACCGGGCAATGATCTGCAGCAGTTCCTGGTACAGCGATTTTTCGAAGCTCAGGGACTTCTCCCGGGCGCTGAGAACCTTCTCTTCAAAATCCTTCAGTTCCCCGGTGATGTAGCGCTCGACATTTTTCAGCGTCTGCTTGCGTGTGTAATGTTCGGGAACCTGCCCGGCCTGGGAGCGGGGCACTTCGATGTAGTAGCCATGCACCCGGTTGTAATTCACTTTCAGCGTACCGATGCCGGTATGCTTTTTTTCCCGGATTTCCATATCGACCAGGAACTGGTCGGCATTTTCGCTGAGGCTGCGCAAGGCATCCAGCTCCGGGTGATAACCGGAGGCGATGACGCCGCCATCGCGGATCAGCACCGGCGGATTGTCGATGATTGCCCTTTGCAGCAGGGCCAGCAACTCGGGCTGTTCGCTGATGTTGTCCGCAAGCTTGCGCAGCCGGGCAGTGTCGATGGCTGCCAGCTGCTGCTGCAGAGTCGGCAGTACCCCCAGGGTATTGCGCAAAACCAGCAGGTCCCTGGGGCGGGCCGATTGCAGTGCGATTCTGGAACTGATGCGTTCGATGTCGCCGACCAGGCGCAAAGTTTCATGCAGGCTCTCGTAGCAATGCCCGGCGCACAGGGCCTCGATGCTGTCGTAGCGCTCTCCGAGCAGATCCTGGTCGCGCAGCGGGCGATGCAGCCAGCGGCGCAGCAGACGGGCGCCCATGGCCGAGGCGGTGTTGTCCAGAACCCCAGCCAATGTGTATTGCCGTTGTCCGGAAGGGTGGTAGTCCAGTTCCAGGTTGCGCCGACTGGCGGCATCCAGGATGATGCTGTCGCTGCTGTATTCGACGCTGATTCCCTGCAGATGGGGCAGCGCCTGCTGCTGGGTGTCATGGACATATTGCAGCAGACACCCGGCGGCGGCAATGGCGGCCGGCAGCTTATCGCAGCCGAAGCCCTGCAGATCATGGACGTTGAACTGTTTCAGGAGCCGTTGCGTGGCGCTGGCGACATCGAAATGCCAGGATGGCCGCAGGGTGAGGCCGCGGTGATTGTTCAGCGCTGGAGGTATGGTACGGCTTTCGTCCAGCAGTAATTCGGCCGGATCGATGCGGGCCAGTTCACTCAGGGTCTGCTGCCGCGAATCCAACTGCTGCACGATGAAATAGCCGCTGCTGAGATCGAGACAGGCTATGCCGTAATAGTGCTGCAGTTCGACAAATGCCGCCAGGAAATTGTCCTGACGCTCTTCCAGCAGGGCCTCGTCGGTGACTGTGCCGGGAGTGATGATTCTGACCACCTTGCGCTCCACCGGTCCTTTCGATGCGCCAGGGTCGCCGATCTGTTCGCAGATGGCAATCGCTTCGCCCTGCCGGATCAGTTTGCCGATATAGCCGTCGGCGGCATGATAGGGGATTCCCGCCATCGGAATCGGTGATCCGGCAGACTGGCCGCGGCTGGTCAGGGTGATGTCCAGCAGTTGCGAGGCCTTTTTGGCATCGTCGAAGAACAGTTCATAGAAATCGCCCATGCGATAGAATAACAGGGTGTCCGGGTGTTCGGACTTGATGCGCAAATACTGCTGCATCATGGGTGTGTGCGGGGAGGACGGTTTTTGTGTGCTGCTCATCGTGCTATTTTATCAGGTGATGGCTGATGGAGTAACCGGGGATCATTGTCGTCACTGGCTGCAGCATCCCTCGTTGGCTGCAAGCCATTTATCCAGATGCTCTTTCACCAACTTATTTCAGAGCAACGTCATCGATGGACAGAGAACTCTATTTACATGCACAACGGCTGGGGGATTTGCTGAAGCAACAGCGAGTCATGCTGGCGACGGCCGAATCCTGCACCGGGGGCTGGATTTCCCAGATCATCACCGCGGTTCCCGGCAGTTCGGCCTGGTTCGAACGGGGTTTCGTCACTTACAGCAATAACGCGAAAATACAGATGCTGGGTGTACGGCAGCAGACCTTGACAGAACATGGCGCAGTCAGCGTTGCGGCAGCCAGGGAAATGGTGGCCGGTGCGCTGGCGCACAGCGAAGCGGATATTGCCGTTGCAGTGACCGGCATCGCAGGCCCCGATGGCGGCACCGAAACCAAGCCGGTGGGTACCGTGTTCATCGCCTGGCAGGCTAAATATCGGCCATGTCTTGTCGAAAGACACTGTTTATCAGGGAGCAGAGAGGCAGTGAGAAGACAGACTGTGCTGGTGGCGCTGCAGAAGTTGAGCGTACTGGCCGGGGAGGGGAACGCATAAGGCCTGTATAAAACGGCAGAAGGGGCTTGTGATCAATCCGGCTGCCGTTCCGGTGCCAGCCAGATGCCGAAGGCCAGCGCAAGGTAGAAGCTGGGTTGGGCGTAATAATAAGTGCCATCCACCAGTCCCAGCACGCTCAGCGACACAATGACCGCGCCGGCCAGCAGCGGCGTTTGTGAAAGTCGTTTGGTTGCCGCTATGTGTTTCCGGCAGCCCTGCCGGAACAGCTGCAGCCACAGGCCAAGGAACAGGGCAGTGCCGGTGACACCCCATTCCACCAGGAATTGCACGAAGGCATTGTGCGGCTGACCTGTCACGGTTACATGGGGCATCAGCAGATAGCCTCTCGGTCCCATGCCAAAGACAGGGTGCTGCTGCACCGATTGCAGAGCCTTTTTCCAGATGTTGAGCCGGCCTGATGCGGCCCCGTTGAGATTTTCCGCCTCAGTGGTTCTCGCTAACGCGCTGATCAGTCCGTTCCAGGAAAAAACAGCCAGCACTTCTGCCAGCACCAGGCCCAGCAGGGAACAAGCCAGCATGATTTTGATGAAACCTATGGCTTCGGTTGTTTGATGACGACTGTACAGAAGGCATACAAGGATCAGGCAGACGGTCATCACGGCAAGCATGCCGCCCCTGCCGCCCAGCCAGAAAATAAATGTCCACAGGCCGGTCAACATCAGCAATTGCCAGACTTTATGGGAACGGTTTTCGCTGCCGATGAACCAGCAGATGCAGATACTGAGCGCTGCGGTTACCTGGTAGCCGGTATGCCGGGCGTGGGAATTGAAAGGTGGGTTGCTCCACCACAGAGGCTCAAGATATTCGGGATTGTCGATCTGCCAGGCCGTGACGAAGATGAACAGGCCGACGCACAATGCCGAGAAAGGTATCGTGAACAACAGCAGCTTCAGGGAGCGGTTATAGTGTGTCAAAAAACTCCAGACATACAGGGAGAAGAGTACATGGGCCAGGATGTCGGTATAGCGGGACAGGCCGATCATTTCATAAGCCAGGCCATCATCGATGAACGGCGAGCGATACACCGAGACCAGCATGCTGATCGTCCAGAGCAGCAGCAAGCCACAGGTTGCCGGGTGCTTTTTCAGCAGCTGCAGCAGTGCCGGGAATTTCCGGAATTCCAGGGTATAGAGCAGGACGAACAGCATTTCCAGGTTGAAGATAATGCGGTCGTTGCCCAGCAGGGAGTGGGACAGCAGCACGCCGGCAGCGAAGACGATCAGGGTCAGCGCAATGTACAACCGGTCTTCGGGACGGTTCAGCGTCAATGTCGAATCCAGAGGTATTGCTGCTGATGTCATGACAGGACTCCCATTTACTTTAATTTCCTATTCAAGAAGATGGCGGTGATGTTTTTTCCTGAAAAACGCTTTTGCTGGAGTAGCGGATCAGGTCGAAGGCCTGCTGCAACAATTCGGTATCACTGCCGACCGGCGTTGCCTTGCCGTCATGCAGCAGATCGCCGGCAACGGTGACGCATTCGATGTTTTGCAATACGCCGTTGAACAGGCTGATTTCCGATTCGCCGACGCAGTTCTGCTGATTGCCCTGGCAGTCACTGACGGCCTTGTAACAGATCTTGTTTTTTACCCGGGTGACGATTTCGCCATTTTTCATCATGATCGACCAGGGCGTTTCCACTTTTGCCAGGGCATTCTTGCCGATGAATTGCCGGTTGTCATCCGCTTTGCCCAGTAGCGCCAGCAGTGTCGGCGGCACATCGATCTGGCTGGCCAGCGTATCGACTGCCCGGTGCTGCTTTAATTCCGGGTGATAGATCACCAGCGGCAGGCGGAAGAATTGCTCGTTTTTCAGCAAGGCATTGTTCCGCGCGGCTGCATCGAAGCTCCAGATGCCGTGATCGGCGGTGATGACGACGATGGTGTTGTCATATAGTGGGGATTTTTCAAACTGCCGCCAGAAAACACCCAGTGCATAGTCTTCATAATAGATGGCATTCTGGTAATTGCTGTAAATCTGTCCGGGGGTGGTCGGCCTCTTGATGCTCTTAAAGGGGGCATCGATATTCCAGTCGCCGTTGAAGGGATAGTGGCTGCTGAGAGTCATGATTTCGGCGAAGAACGGCCGGTCTTCGCTGCCGGTCAACTGTTCCAGCATGGTTTTGTAGATGTAAGTATCGGCGACGCCCCAGCCGATGCGGTTGGTATTTTCCGGAATGCTGCCCTGGAAATCATCGGCATGAAAATACAGCTGCTGGAAGCCTACCAGCGGCAGAAAATCCCTGCGGTCGTTGAAGCTGCCCTTGTAGCCATGAAAGTAGGCGGTGTGGTAGCCGGATTCCGCCAGGATTTCCGGCAGGCAGCGCAGATTTTTCACCTGCTCGTGGGATTTGGAGATTGGGGGGCGGCATTGTTGTCGAAAAGTCCGCACAGCAGCGCCATTTCCCCTTTCATGGTGTAATTGGAATTGGCATAGAAATTATTGAAGACCAGGTTTTTCTTGGTCAGGCGGTCGAAATTCGGCGTCAGTTTTGTGCCGGCATAGTAGCCGGTCAGCGAGGCCCGGAAGGATTCCAGAACCACCAGGATGACATTGTAGTTTTTGCCGCTGACCGGGATTCGGCTTTCGTTAGACAGAGGTTGATTCAGTTGTTTGAAATGCCTCCAGCTTTGCCGTTCGGCTGTCGTAACGACTTTTCCCTCAGCCATGGAGTAAAAAAAGGCATGCACAGGATGCAGCAGCGATGGCGACAGGGTGAACAGGTTCAGGCGGCGGTAATTCTGGTAGGAATGCCAGGTGATGGTGAATGCTGTAATGCACAGGAAGGCCAGCAGGAGCTGACTGGTCCGGATATAATAGCCGGGTTTATGTTGGGACTTTTGGTATAAAACGAAAGACAGCAGCAGGCAGAACAGGGTGCTGCCGGCAAAATAAAGCGTCTGGGTTTTATAGGGGAAGGCGGACAGGGATTTTGCCGATTCACCGGCATCGCCGCCCAGGGCCAGCGCCTGGTAGTTGTAATAGGACTGGAAGAAATCGGCATGCCACCAGTTGCTGATGGTCAGAAGGACAAACAGCAGCCAGATGCCCGATGCGGTAGCAATATAGGCTTTCCGGCCCTTGGCATAGGCGATCAGCGTGATGCCGAGCCCCGCCGAAGTCACACACAGGCCGCTCAACAGCACCAGCGGATAGGGACTCAAACCGCCGAAACAGGATAGCATCAGAAACAAGACAAAACAGCCGCAAAGTGCTGCAAGGGAAAATGCGGGCCTGCTCATGGTTTCCTGGTCAGGATTTTCGGGAATAAAAAAAGCCCCATGAAAATCATGGGGCTTTCGGGGTAAGCTGCCGATAGGACTAGCTTTTATTTACAGGAGCCTGGCAGGTATTTACTGGGGATGCCGCCTGTAGTAGCTGGGGCGCATTTCCAACCGGCGACTTGGTCGCCCATGTTGGATGCTACCGTCATTGCAGTGGTCAGGGCGGAGTTGGCGTAAGGCGTCATGACGATTGTCTTACCATCGATTGTGCTTTCGCCAGTACCGGTTGCCGTCACTGTGACGACACCATTTAGATCAGTAGATACATCCGCAACGTATTTGCTGGTCTGCGTCGACGATTCGCAGCCCCAGTTGTCGGCGCCAGGGCCTGTTGAACCAGACTGATAGACCTCGGTGATGGTGGTCCGGCAGGCGCTGCCGGCCAGGATGACTTCCGAGAGTTTCGCTCTCAGCGTATAGTCCTTGTAGGCGGGCAGAGCGACCGCGGCCAGGATGCCGATGATCGCGACGACGATCATCAGTTCGATCAGGGTGAAACCTTGAGCCATATGCAAAACTAAAAATTGATTTTGGGTGGTTGAATGCTGCGCACCCTGTGGATGCGAATGATTCTCAATAATTACGTATTTCTATGGTGGATCCATTCTCCCG
>JANEMG010000184.1 GCA_024511045.1 Gammaproteobacteria bacterium
CAAGTCTGGCATTGCTGATGATGACAGTCTGCGCCACTAGCGGCGCAGCTGCGTATCCTGAAGTTGTCATTGATTCGGATTCAGGAATCGTCCTGTACCAGGCGCATGCAAACCAGAGCTAGTATCCTGCATCCCTGACCAAAATGATGACCTTGTATCTGACTTTCAGCGCCTTGAAATCCAAGAAACTGGTACTGCACGGAAAACTCAAGGTATCGGCCCATGCGGCAATGCAGCCTGCCACGCGCCTGGGACTCAGCAAAAATGAAACGATATCAGTCAATGATGCAATTACCTCCGTCGTCACCATTTCAGCAAACGATGCGGCCGTTGTGCTGGCGGAACAGCTGGCAGGCAGCGAACAAGCATTTGCCCGGCAAATGAACATCCAGGCCCGAAAACTGGGCATGAACAGCACCGTGTTCCGCAATGCATCAGGACTACCTGACAGTCAGCAAATAACAACAGCGCGGGACATGACGATACTGGCATTTCGCTTAAGACAGGATTTTCCGGAGTATTTTCACTATTTTTCCAAATCTGCTTTTACCTACAAGGGCCGCACGCGAAACAGTTCAAACAGGTTGCTTGGCAGTTACAAGGGGGCAAACGGCATCAAAACCGGCTTCACCTGTGCTTCCGGGTACAATCTCGTTGCTTCGGTACAACGCCAGAATATTGGACTTATCGGTGTTGTTCTGGGTGCCAGCAGCAACGCCAGCCGAAACCGCAGGATGGTGCATTTGCTTGATACCGGTTTCAGCAGGGCGCAAGTGGGGATATCCGGAAAACACATTACTGCTCTGACGCCAGGACACAGTGGTCGGCAAGCGGCGCCGGTACGTCTCAGCCACGAAAAGTGCGGTCGTCACTCCGGAAAAAGCATCTTGACAGGTGGCAAATTACCGGGCTGGGGAATCCTGCTGGGTATTTATGCGAACAGAAAAGAAGCCGTATCGATCGCAAAAAAGGCTCGATCCAGTTTGAAAGGCATTTCCAGAAACAGCAGAGCAGCAATTCTGCAACGTAAATTCGAGCATGGAAGCTCATGGAAAGTTTTGCTGGTCGGCATGCAGCGAAAGGATGTCGGCAAAGCCTGCAAACAGTTGTGGGCCCAGGGCATGATCTGTCTTACACAGTCCCCCCAAGTCATGGCCAGGCAGGGCTTCGCCATACTGTAATACATTAAGTGGCAGAACGATCGACTGGCGAGCACTAAATCTATCGGATGATTGCAAACAGGCTGATAGTTCAGCTTTGCCAGACTATCCCATAGCTCATCATGCCCGCAGAGCCTGCTCCCGGATCGATGGGGTGGATGCGGGCATCCAGCTGCCATGGAGGGTAAGTTTAAAACTATCCCTGGGGCCTGGATTCCGGCAATCCATCCCGGAATGATGGTCCTTGCGAAAGGATTTTTCCAATCTGACAAAGTAGAAATAGAAAATCGAACTTTACGCTTATCCGCCCTGATAAAACCCGGATGCCCTTATTCAGGGTGCTCTCCGGATGCTGCTGCAAGCAGCTTTTTCAGCACCGTCCTGAGAATGCCGCCATCGCGGTAATAGCCAATTTCTATTGGCGTATCGATACGGCTGATGGTCCGGAAGCTGATCATCTTACCGTCGTCTGCCGTGGCTGTAACGGCTACTTCCTGCTGCGCGGTCATGGCATCGAAAATGGCCACGGTATATTCCTCCAGACCGGTCAAACCAAGACTTGCGACCGACTCACCGTCGGCAAATTGCAGCGGCAGGATGCCCATGCCGATGAGATTGCTGCGATGGATTCTTTCGAAACTTTCCGTAATGACCACCCTGACGCCCAGTAATAGCGGACCTTTGGCGGCCCAGTCCCGGGACGACCCGGAGCCGTAATCCTTTCCTGCCAGTATGCACAAGGGAATACCGTCTGCGCGGTACTTCATCGCCGCATCGAAAAAACTCATTCTTTCGCCGGTGGGATGATAGCGGGTGACATTGCCTTCGGTTCCCGGAACCAGGAGATTGCGGATACGGATGTTGGCGAAGGTTCCCCGGGTCATGACCTGGTCGTTGCCGCGCCGGGAGCCATAACTGTTCCAGTCCTTGCGGGCGATGCCCTTTTCAACGAGATACCGTGCAGCGGGAGAATCGGGGGCAATGGCTCCTGCCGGGGAGATATGATCCGTGGTGACGGAATCACCGAACAGGCCCAATACACGCATGCCGGTCAGGGGAGCAATTTTGTCAGCACCGCTGTCCAGACCTTCGAAAAAGGGAGGCTGCCGGATATAAGTGGAACTTTCATTCCATGCGTAGAGCTTCGATGCAGTCACCTGAATCTTTTGCCAGGGTCCGGTTCCTTTGAAAACGTCTGCATAACGTTCCTTGAACATTTCCGGCGTCACATAGCGCTGCGCTGCCCTGTACACCTCTTCATTGTCAGGCCAGACATCCTTCAGGTACACCGGCTTTCCATCCCTGCCCAAACCCAGTGGTTCCGTGGTGATATCGATCGCCGTGCTGCCGGCCAGGGCATAGGCCACGACCAGCGGCGGAGAGGCCAGATAATTGGTCTTAGTCAGGGGATGCACCCTGCCTTCGAAATTTCGGTTTCCGGACAACACCGCCGACACCACCAGTTCGTTGTCCAGGATTGCCTGCGCAACGGGTTCGGCCAATGGCCCGGAGTTGCCGATGCAGGTGGTGCAGCCATAACCCACCAGGTTGAAGCCCAGCTGTTCCAGGTAGGGCAGGAGTCCCGATTTTTTTAAGTACTCGGTCACCACCGTCGAGCCTGGGGCGAGCGATGTTTTGACGTAGTTTTTTACCGTCAGGCCCTTTTCCATGGCTTTTTTGGCGACGAGACCGGCAGCCAGCATCACTGACGGGTTGCTGGTGTTGGTGCAGGAAGTGATCGCGGCGATGACCACGGCGCCATGGGTGATTTCCTCTACATGGTCATGCAGTTCCACTGAACCGGAGCGCTGCAGGTCGTCTTTGTCAAGCCCCATGCCATGGTTTCCGGTCGGCGCAGTGAGTGTCTGTTGATAGGTGGGGCCGACTCTGTGCAGCGGAATTCTGTCCTGGGGGCGCTTGGGCCCGGCTATCGCCGCTTCGATACTGCCGAGATCCACTTCCAGGATGTGAGTAAAGTCCGGATCCGGTGTGCTGTCACTGCGAAACAGCCCCTGTTCCCTGGCATAGCGCTCCGTGAGTTCGATTTGCTCGGGGCTGCGTCCGGAAAGGCGCATGTACTGAAGGGTCTGATCATCGATGGGGAAATAGCTGACCGTGGAACCCTGCTCCGGCGCCATGTTGCTGATGGTGGCGCGGTCGGGAATGCTCATCGTGGCCAGTCCGGAGCCAAAGAACTCGATGAATTTGCCGACCACGCCAAATTCCCTGCACAGTTCGGTGATGCGCAGCACCAGATCAGTGGCAGTGACGCCCGGCGGCAGCGTGCCGGTCAGTCTGATGCCAATGACATCGGGAACGAGCATGAAAATGGGCTGGTCCAGGAGCACCGCTTCCGCCTCGATGCCGCCCACCCCCCAGGCGAGGACGCCCAGACCGTTTACCATCGGCGTGTGCGAGTCGGTGCCGACGCAGCTGTCGGGATAACACAAATTTTTATCACTATGCCAAAATACCACCTGCGACAGGTACTCGAGGTTGACCTGATGCACAATGCCGGTACCCGGCGGAACTATGCGCAGATTGTCAAAGGCTTGCTGCCCCCATTTCAGGAATTCGTAGCGTTCGGCATTGCGCTGGAATTCGAGTTCTTCATTCAACGCGAGGGCAGTCTGCCTGCCGAAAAAATCCACCTGCACCGAATGGTCGATGACCAGATCACAGGGAATGAAGGGGTTGATTTTCACCGGGTCACCACCCCTTCTCTGCATGGCATCGCGCATGGCAGCCAGATCGACGAGAGCGGGCACGCCGGTAAAATCCTGCAATATCACCCTGGCAGGCTTGTAGGGTATTTCCGTTCTTGCCCCATCAGGCTTCCAGTTGGCAAGACAAGCAACGTGCTCCTGGGTGATGGCGACATCGTCGCAGTTGCGCAAGACAGACTCGAGCAGTATTTTGATGGTATTGGGCAATCGGGAAATATTTGCAATTCCCTGCCTTTCCAGTTGCGACAAAGCGACATAGGAAACGGAGCCTGCTTTTCCCAGGTTTAAATCCTGTAATGCACCGAAGGGATCGTGATCATTCATGACGGACTACTCCTCAGAATTTTACTGCAGGAAGCCGTTTTGCAAAGGCTGGTCAGACTTTGACCGGTATAATCATCGATCGTTGCAACCGGGAATGCTTATTGAAGGCGATCGCGGAGCCCGGGAATTATCCAGGCCGACAAAACGACAGCGAAATCCGGCCTGTTTGTCCTGTAGAGGATGAACGCTATCGGTTAAAACAGCAGATCTCAACTGAAAAACCGGTCTACCGGCTCCAGATCGACGGTAACTTCACAACAGTCGTCGCCGTTGGCATTGCATTTGGTTTCGTAGGCATACACCTTCTTTTTGACGAAGGTTTCCACGATTCCCGCGACCAGGCCCACTTCGAAAAAACAGATCTTCTTGCCGATGTTGGGCATTCCGGCACAGGTGATGCATTCATCCAGGCGCAGCACCATTCTGTCGTCGACACAGGCCTGCTCCACCAAGGACAGAATCCCGATGTTCGAGTCATAGACGAACTTTTGCACCCGGGACAGATATTCATCGAGGTCTTCTGAATAGATCTGTTTGCCGATATCCAGACCCAACTCGCGTCCGGCATGGGTAAAAACGGTCCGGACGCCATTTTCCCCCAATATTTCCTCCCCATAATGGGCGGAAAATTGCCGGAAAACCCGGAACACCGAAACAGGAACTGAATCCCCCAGCTCCGGGCGTTTGACGTGGGTTAACGCTTCCATCCGATTCATAATATACTTTCCGCACTTGAAAATTTAGCAGCCAGAAACAGCCGGCTAATAGAAACATATCACATATTAACAAATGCTTACGGCATTTTCTGGTGCTACTGTTTTGCTAAATTATGATTTGCCAACGGTATAGTTATCCGGGTGTTGGTTGATGTGATGTGCAGTGCCCCCGACCAAAGCAATTTATCCTGGAGCTATTGCTGACCAATATAGTCATCAATTTCAGTGTAACGCTACTCACCGGGAATTACAATGCTTAACTTGCTCCGGTCAGCTTCCAATTTTCATCTCGCGGATCTCCATCCCGGATAAAAAATCCTCCCGGATAATTCAAAAAATTCCTTACGCTGTCTACACTCGCTGACCGCCATGGAGAGCGAAGCGAAGGCAGTTAGTCCCCGGTAGCGACCAGGGCCGCACTGTTTATCCGGCGTGCGATAGCGCAGAGGGAAAACAAAGTAGGCATACGAAAAGTCGCGTCCAGTCATTTGAGGTAGTGCTGCGA
>JANEMG010000460.1 GCA_024511045.1 Gammaproteobacteria bacterium
TCCCAGGCCTTTACTCATGGCAACGATGGCGCGGATGATCGATTCGTCATTGCTGTCCGTGACCAGATCCATGACGAAACTGCGGTCGATCTTCAGCGCATCCAGGGGAAAACGCTTCAGATAGTTCATGGACGAATAGCCGGTACCAAAATCGTCTACCGACAGTTTGACGCCCACTTCCTTGAGCGCCTGCAGCTTGACACCGGTTTCTTCAAGACTGCGCATGATGACCCGCTCCGTCAGTTCCAGTTCAAGCAGCCCGGGATCCAACCCGAAGGCAGAGAGTTCTTCCTTGATCAATTTCACCAGATCCTTGTCAACGAACTGGCGGGCCGAAACGTTCACGGCCACCGGCACGGGGTCATAACCCTGGTCCTTCCAGGCTCTCAACTGTTTGCAGGCCTGATGAATTACCCACGCGCCGATTTCCGTAATCACGCCGGTTTCCTCGGCAATGGGAATAAACTCGTTGGGCGGCACCATGTCCCGACCCTCCGGCCACCAGCGCAACAGGGCCTCGAAACCCGTCAGACGGCCACTGTCGAGACTGATTTGTGGCTGATAGTGGAGCTGAAACTCATTGTTTTTCACAGCATGATTGAGGCGGGCTTCCAGATCAACGCGCTTGTTCGCCCAGTCGTTCATTTCTTCGGAATAGAAACGGAAACAGCCGCCACCCGAGTCCTTGGCATAGCCCAGTGCAATATCCGCATTCTTTATCAGCAGGTCCTGCTCCTGTGCGTCATCGGGAAACATGCTGATACCGATACTGGCGCTGAAAAAAATCTCCTGTTGCATCACGCTCAGGGGTTGCGCCAGCACCTCTGACAGGCGCTGCGCAAACCGTGCGACGCCATCGGCCCGATCCACCCCGCGGATCAGCAGCATGAATTCATCGCCACCCGGGCGGGCCAGGGAATACGACAGGTCATTCATGGCATGTACCTTGGCAGCCAGATCACATTCACGCATACACGAGGCAATACGACCTGCCACTTCCTTGATCAGCTGATCACCCGCGTTGTACCCAAGGGAATCATTGATGCGCTTGAAGCGGTCCAGATCCAGCAGCAGCACCGCCGCCCTGGTGCCATCCCGCTTTGCAACAGCCAGCAGCCGGCCGGCGTAGGCCTTGAACAACTCACGATTGGGCAACCCGGTCAGGCTGTCAAAATTGGCCAGCTGAAAAATATGCTCTTCGGTTCGCTTGCGCTCGGTAATGTCCTGAACCACATGGCGCACTCTTTCGACTTTGCCGGGCTCTGCCGGCAATGCCTGCCCCTGGGAAACGACATACCGCTCTTCTCCATCGGGCCGTACGATGCGATGCTCCAGGACATAGGATTCTCCTTTCCCGACCGCGGCACTGACAGCATTGCTGAACAGCCGCTGCTCATCCGGATGAACAGCCTCCAGGAATGTTGCAAAGGATGCCTCACAGGACTGCGGGGTCAGACCGAGAATCTCGTAAACCTGCTCGGACCATTCGGCCTGATTGTTGACAATGCCCCATTCCCAGTGCCCCAGGTTTGCGATACGCTGCGACTTGAGGAGCTTCGCCTCATTTTCCTGCAGTGAACGGAACGCCTCACGGGCGCGCAGCACAAAACGCAAGCGCTGACGCAGGATAGCCCAGTTGATGGGCTTGGTGACGAAGTCCGTGGCGCCTACCTCATAGGCCTTCTCGATGGAATCTGCATCATTCAGACCGGTAACCATGATGAGCGTGGCACTTTCGCCGCCCGGCAGAGCACGGATCTTGCGGGCAGCGGTAAAACCGTCCATCAGGGGCATTTCGAGATCGAGAAGGACGATATCGTAGGTCTGCTGCCGAAACAGCTCCACCGCTTCCGCCGCTGCCAGCCATGGAGAGCGAAGCGAAGGCTGGTAGACCCCAGTAGCCGCGAGGCCGCACTGTTTTCC
>JANEMG010000185.1 GCA_024511045.1 Gammaproteobacteria bacterium
ACCTATCATAACAAATAGGCACCAGACACGCCCCTCCTTATCCCCTTGTTTTGGCGCCAGTTAGCCAAAAAATTCACTGGTTTTTCGAGTTTTGCATTTACCTCCTTTGTTGTATCATAAATCATTTGCCAGGGCATGGAAAATCCTCCTGGCGGAAGACGGGTCACTCCCCTGCGACTGCAATTGCTGGTTGCCGGTTTTCACGCCAACCTCGAGAAAAATGTCCAAATTACTGAATAAAACGTTTCTCACCAATTTTCTGGCTGTCGTGGTGATCGTCGGCGGCTATCTTTCACCGTTCTATCCGGAACTGTTGAAGGCCATCGGCTTTTTTGCCCTGTCCGGTGCGATCACCAACTGGCTGGCAATCCATATGCTTTTCGAGAAGGTACCGCTGCTGTACGGTTCGGGGGTGATTCCCAATCGCTTCGAGGAATTCAAAACTTCGATCAAAAACCTGATGATGCGGCAGTTCTTCACCCCGGAGCATATCGAGCGTTTCATCGAACAGGAGGAGCAGCAGGGCGGCCGGGTGCTCGATCTGGAGCCATTGCTGCATGCCATCGACTATGAGCGCATCTATCATGGTCTGGTCAAATCCATCATGGATTTATCGCTGGGCACGATGCTGCGCATGCTAGGCGTGGAAGCCGAAGAAACACTGTTGTCGCTGCAGGAGTCCTTTACCGAAAAACTGCAGCAGACGCTGACGGATATGGTGGAATCGAAGCGCTTCCAGGCGGCCCTGCAGCACAGTCTGAATGCCCGGCAGCTGAGCGAGGATATCATAGACCGGATCGAAGCGGTGATTGACAAGCGCCTGGATGAATTGACGCCGCAGATGGTCAAGGAAATCGTCCAGGACGTCATTCGCGAGCACCTGGGCTGGCTGGTTGTCTGGGGCGGCGTGTTCGGCGGCCTGCTGGGGGCCGCCTTCAGTTTCCTGTAACCGCCGTGCCAGCCGGCAATTACGGGTAGCCATTGATCTGCGTGGGTTCATCCCGATATCGGGTCAAGGGCCGTCATTTAACAATTTCTTGACATCAAGCACAGTTCATTTCGACGGCAGGAGAAATCTTGGGCGCCATGGCAACGTGCCAACGCTCAAGATCCCTCCTGGCGTCGGGATGACAAGAATTACAGGGTTTCAGCAAAGCTGAGGGTCATACGTAATCAGGTAAAAATATGCAATTAGCCTTTGAAGAATTTGGTGCAGTCGACAATCCGTCGCTGGTCGTGCTGCATGGTTTTTTTGCCTCTGCGCGCAACTGGCGGCAGATCGCCAGGATGCTGGCCGGGCGGTATCACGTGCTGGTGCCGGATTTGCGCAACCATGGCGCATCGCCCCATGATGCCGTGATGGACTATCCGGCAATGGCTGCCGATATCGTGGACTTCATCCTGCAGCGGCAACTGCAGCAGGTGCATCTGCTTGGCCACAGCATGGGCGGCAAGGTGGCCATGTGGCTGGCGCTGAACGAGCCCGAACGGGCACAGAGCCTGATCGTGGTCGATATCGCGCCGGCCCGTTACCGGCACAGTTTCGACAATCTGATTACTGCGCTGCGCGGCCTGTCCTTGCAAGATATCGGCAATCGCAGAGAGGCGGAGCAGCTGCTGGAAAATGCCATCCCCGACAGGTCTTTCCGCCAGTTCCTGCTGCAGAACCTGGTGTTGAAGGATGGCCATTATCACTGGCGCATCGATCTGGAGATTTTTCAGAGGGCGGCACCTGCTATCATCGGCTTCCCCGACGTACAGAAAGTTCAACCCTTCGATATAAAGACCCTGTTCCTTGCCGGCGGCACTTCCCATTATCTGCGCAGTGGAGACCAGCCGGTCATCGACAGGCTGTTTCCCGCTGCGGAGGTCGTCAGACTACCTGACACGGGGCACTGGCTGCATGCCGAGCAGCCGGCATTGTTCGTAGCCGCCGTGGAGAAGTTTTTGGCGGAGTAGAGTAAAAAAATTCCAGTTTCGGCCGATAACCATAACGAAGACCGCTGTGCAATGCGCCAGGCTTTTGCCTGACGCCGCTGCCGGCAACGCTGCGGGGTTCGCGGTGGCGCAATGAATGACGTTCAGCGCGCGTATTCCATGATTATCGTTATGCTGTAATGACAGGTTGAAATGAAATTCCCTATCCATCTGACCGGTATTTTTATCGCTCTGCTGGGCGCGGACTGTGCCGCGGATTATTATGTGGCGCCATTGCTGAAGGCGAACTGGGAGGTGAGCCGCAGCAAGACGACCTGCCATTTGAAACAGGAGATTCCGCACTATGGCAGCGCCGATTTCGTGCACTCTGCCGGCGGGACCCTGCAGTTCTATATTCAAGAGCAGCGGCACAAGCCGCGGGTGATAAAGGCCAGTCTGTCGGCGATGCCTGCACCGTGGATTCATCACTATTCGGAATCCCGGCCCTATCTGGTGTATCTCGATCAGCCGGTGGAAATATCCGGCTATGGGCGTCTGGCCGTATACGGGGATGCTGCGGAAACCATGATCGATGTCCTGCTGCAGGGGAAATTCCCGACTTTCACCTATGTGCGTGCTGCCCCCGACAGCGATCGCGTTGAAACGCGTGTGGGTGTTTCGGCGGTCAAATTCAGCGCCGCCTATGAAGATTTCATTGCCTGCAGGAACCAGCTGCTGCCCTACGGCCTGGACGATCTGCAGGACAGGGTGCTGTATTTTCACAAGGGCAGCAGCAGTCTCGATGGCAATGCCATCCGTGAAGTCGGCAAGCTGGCCAATCTGCTGCGGGAAATGCCCGATGTCCGCGTGGCCATCGGCCGCGTGACTGCCGGGGTATTGAAGGCGGACAGTAAGTGGTTCAGAAAGCGGGCCGACAGCATCATCAACTATCTGAACACAAACGGCATCGCCAGAAAACGCATCGCGGTGCAGTCCGATTTGCGCCGGGACAGGGGGAATGACGTCATCCGGCTGTATGTGTTCGGCCCTGATGTGCTGCGCTGGTTTTTCTATCGCAAGGGCAATATCCGCTTGAATACGGCGGAAAAGCGGCGCCTGGATTTGCTGGCGAAATATCTGCTGGAGTATCATCCAGGCAAGCTGCTGATCAACAGCCACACCGACAGCAAGGGCTCCCGGGCGAGCAACAAGGCCATTTCCAGAAAACGCGCCGAGGTCATCCGGCAATATCTGGTGGGCAAGGGTGTCGCCGCGTCGAAAATCCGCATCAGGGCCTATGGTGAAAGCCGGCCGGCCGCCAGCAACCGCTCCCGACGGGGCAGGGCGAAGAACCGCCGCGTGGTGATCGATCTGGTGGGCTGACCGGGTTATTCGGGCGGTCTGCGTGCTTCTGCTTCGGCAAAACGGCCAAATTTCAGAAAATGGATGGTCTGCCGGATCACCTCGGCATCGTCCATGATGAAAGTATGGTCGCAGGGAACGACCAGAAAATCTTTCATGCCTGGCAGTTTCGCACTTTCCACCGAGACTTTGCCGTCATCGGGACCGGGGATCAAATCGGAAAAGTAGCCGTCATAGAAGGCGGGCTGGTTGCCGATAATCACGCCGACAGAATAATCCACACCATCGAGACGCAAGGGCAGGCTGTCCGCGTCTGTGCCCAGCTGCTGCCCGGCAGGACCGTTCATCCATTCATACAGCACATTGTCCTTGAGCAGATCGACGACTTCGCTGCCATGGTTGGGGGGGCTGAGCATCACCGTGTGGCCGAGACCGGAAATTTCCCTGACAGACAGATAATAGCGCAGCAGTATGCCGCCCATGGAATGGGTGACGAAATGAATGCGCCGGCCCCCGCGTTGTCGGCATTGCGTTAACGCCTTGGGGATGCTGTCCAGCGCCAGGACCTCGATGTTCAGCTCCCGGGACGGGTAGTCCTGGTTGACCACCAGGAAATTTTCCCTGCCGAGCGCATCGGCCATGCTGCGCATCGAAGCGCTGGTTCTGCCCAGCCCGTGCAGCAGAATGACGCAGTCCCGTGCCATATCGACGCCGGCATTCCGGCTGTTTTCCTGCTGCGCCGTGGCGCTGCAGGCAGTGATTATGCTGAACAGGAAAAGAAAAAGTGCTTGCGATGCGATGGAATGTAGAGACATGGTCAATGCTGGGTTCCTGGAACATCACCGGCGCCGCGCAACGGGCCGCGGACGGCGGCGGCACTTGCAGGGATCTTGGCAAACAGGCACAGAAAGAGCGATTTCCGGTATAATCGGCACCATATTTAACCTGATCTGAAAAAAGTGCTATGTCGAATATCAAAAAGGTGGTTTTGGCTTATTCCGGAGGCTTGGATACTTCGGTTATCTTGAAGTGGCTGCAGGACGTCTATGACTGTGAGGTGGTGACTTTTACCGCCGATCTTGGCCAGCGGGAAGAAGTGGAGCCGGCAAGGGAAAAAGCCGAGGCCATGGGCATCGAGGAAATCTATATCGAGGATCTGCGCGAGGAATTCGTCCGTGACTACGTGTTTCCGATGTTTCGCGCCAATGCCATCTATGAAGGCGAATATCTGCTCGGCACTTCCATTGCCCGGCCGCTGATCGCCAAGCGCCTGGTGGACATCGCCAATGCCACCGGCGCCGATGCCATTTCCCACGGGGCCACCGGCAAGGGCAACGACCAGGTGCGCTTCGAACTGGGCGCTTACGCCCTGCGCCCGGATATCCACATCATCGCCCCCTGGCGGGAATGGGACCTGAATTCCCGGGAAAAACTGCTGGAATATGCCGAGCAGCACGGCATTGCCGTGGAAATGAAGCGCGGCAAGGCCTCTCCCTATTCCATGGACGCCAATCTGCTGCACATTTCCTACGAAGGCGGCATTCTCGAAGATCCCTGGGCGGAGCCTGAAGAGCAGATGTGGCGCTGGAGCGTATCACCCGAACAGGCGCCCGGCCAGCCCACCTATGTGGAACTGACCTATACCCGCGGGGATATCACCGCCATCGATGGCGTTCCGCATTCACCGGCGGAAGTGCTGGAGAAACTCAACCAGCTGGCCGGCGACAACGGCGTCGGGCGACTGGATATCGTGGAAAACCGTTATGTCGGCATGAAGTCGCGGGGCTGTTATGAAACGCCGGGTGGCACGGTGATGCTGAAGGCGCACCGTGCCATCGAGTCGCTGACCCTGGACCGGGAAGTCGCGCATCTGAAGGATGAACTGATGCCGCGCTACGCAACACTGATCTACAACGGCTACTGGTGGAGTCCTGAGCGGGAAATGCTGCAGACCATGATCGATGACTCGCAGGCGCCGGTCAACGGCAAGGTCAGGGTGAAGCTGTACAAGGGCAACGTCACGATTGTCGGACGTAAATCTGAAAGCGACAGCCTGTTCGATGAAAGCATCGCCACCTTTGAAGATGACGAGGGAGCCTACAACCAGCAGGATGCCGAAGGTTTCATCAAGCTGAA
>JANEMG010000186.1 GCA_024511045.1 Gammaproteobacteria bacterium
GCAGGATGCAGCAATCAGCGTATAGAACAAGCTCTAACGGGCAGTATGAACAAAATAGCAACTTTATTTCACCCGAAAATATACGGTGGAACAATGTTGCTTACTCTAAACTCTAGCAAAGATGATTAAATTTTTCTCTGGTGTTTTCTTTCGGGCAGCGGTGTTTATTGTTGCCGGACTGGTATTGACGGGCTGCGCCAGTTTTGGAAAAGGCGTGGCCGAAGCGGTCATGGAAAAAACCGATGCCGAGGATACCAGGGTCTGTGAAATATTTGGCCAGCAGTTCGATGGCCTGAAAGCCGGTTTGAGTAAGCATCGAAAACAGACCAAAGTGCTGATGGTGCATGGCGTCGGGGTGCATGATCCCGGCTATGCCACCGAGTTTCTGGAAAAGCTGGCCGCGCAGCTGGATCTGACCGTCAGGTCGAAATACCATAAGGATATTTCCCTGACCAGTTTTGTGGATCAGGATAAAAAGCTCGGCAATCTCCGGATCACCCGGCTGCTGGACAGGCAGCGCAGCAGGGAGTTGCTGTTTTATGAACTGACCTGGTCGGAAATTACCGAGGGTGAAAAGGCGCTACTGAGTTTCGACAATTCCGGCGAATATTCATTCCGGCGCGCGGAAGTGAATAACATGCTGAAGCAATTCACCAACGATACCGGGCCGGATCCGATCATCTATCTGGGCAACAGCCGCAATGACATTTTAACCGCATTCACCCAGTCGTTTTGCTGGATGATCCAGGGTGACTGGCAATCCCTGCCGGAGGAGGGCCGGCGCGCCTGTAATATTTTTGATGGCGAACCCGCCGAACAGATTGCCCAGGACCATTATGCCTTCATCTCCCACAGCCTGGGCAGCCGCATCACGATCGATGGCATGCAGCGCATCGCCAAGATATTGGGCAATCCTGAAAAGTATCTGTACATGGACGGCAAGACCAAGGAGATCAGTGGCAGAATGATTGCCGAGCTGCGAAAAAAACACCTCCCTATTTTCATGCTTTCCAACCAGCTGCCGATGCTGCAGTTGGGCCGGGAAATTCCGGAAACGGCCGGACAGGAAGAGAAATATTGCTTTGCCTCCAGTCCCTTGTATGACAAGCGCATGGTCAGCAAAACATTGATCATCGCCTTCAGCGACCCCAACGACCTGTTGAGCTATGCAATTCCCCAGGGCTTCAGTGAGAAATACCTGGATTCCCGGCTGTGCATCGAAGTCACCAATATCAATATCAACATTGCCAAGGTCATCGATGCCTTCGGCCTGGGCAAGATCGCCAATCCACTGGACGCGCATATCGGCTACGACACCGATGACCGGGTGGTGGCCTTGATTGCCGGAGGCATTGGCAACGCGCATACCGCACCGGTTGTCCAGGAACGATGCAAGTGGATTGAATTGATTGAATAATGCCTGTTTCCACAACAGACTGAATGACCCGTCGAGAGGCCGATGGATAATCTGGTGAGAGTCTGTGGCGGAAATAGCTTGGTGGTTCCGCTGGCCGACCTTTATCGCTGATATGCAAAAACTGAAAACAGCTGCGGCAATACTGCTGGGGCTTCTATGCTTCTGCGCTTTGCTGCTGGCTGTTTTTCTCTATACCCGCAGCGATGATGATTATCGGCAGCTGCTGGTCGGAATGGTGGACGATCTTTCCAGCTATACACTGACCATCGACGGTCGGTTCGCTCTGGAGCGTTCCTCGACCCCTTCCCTTGCGGTTTCAGACCTGGAGCTGCGCAGCAAAACCAGTACCGACAGAATCCAGATCGAACGATTCAGCATGGTTGTGGATTTGTGGTCCCTGCTGCAGGGTTATCTGCGCATCGAGGATCTGCTGCTGGTCAATGCTCGGTTCGAGCTGGGCGGCGGTGATGAGCGAAGACCGGGCGATGCCCGGCAGCTGGGGGTGCGTTTGCCCCTGCCGATTGTCGAACAGGCTCTGCTGCAGAACATCAGGGTCAACATTGCCGGCAAAGAAGTCACGGCGGTCGATACCCTGAAAATCCATTCTGTGGACGAACAATCGGTATTACGCATTCAGGGGCAGGGCCGTTATCGGGGCAGGGATGTTGTCATCGGTGGCGAACTGGGCACTGGCAGGGAGGGGCAGTCCGGCCCTTTCCCTGTGACGATAGACATCACTGCGCAGGATGCCAGCCTGACACTCACAGGAGTCAGGGGCCAGGATCTGGACCTGGATCTGCGCTTTGTTCTCCAGGTCCCGGATCTGACCGGACTGCTGCCGGCTGCGCCGCCGATTCCCCTGCAGCTGCGGGGCAGTGGTCGTATTTTCGGGGATTATCGGAATCCCGGGCTTTCCGAATTGCAACTGAATGTCGGCCATGGACAATCGGTATTGCTGCGGGCATCGGGATCCATCGGCAAATTACTGGACCTGGAGAAAATGGCGCTACAGCTTGCCGGAAACTGCGACGATCCTGTTTTTCTCGATTGGCTGATGCCGGACGGCCTGCCGGAATTCCATTCCGCCAAATTCACGGCGCACCTGGACAAGCCGGGAAAACGGTATCGTCTCAGGGACATCGACATTTATCTGTCTTCGCCTGAACGGTTGCAGGTCAAACTGACGGGCAGCAGTGAACTGGATTCTGCCGGGCAGGGTTTTGAAAACCTGCAGCTGACAGCCTATCTGCGGGCGCCGAATGTTGCCTCGGTATATCCCGGTTTCGAAAAAATAGTTCCCCTGCCGGGGAAGGTGACGGGCAGGGCGCACATTGTCGGTGGCGGCAATGCCTTGACCATCGGCGACATACAGCTTGCCGTTGCGGGTAGAGGGAACGGGACGTTGCAGACCGGCGGCAGAATCGAGCTGTTTGCCGATGCGCAGGGCTCGTTCGAGGATCAGCTGTTTCTCGACTTGACGCTGAACAGCGGCAGTACGACCGTGCTGCAGCCGTTGCTGGGTATGGAAATTCCCGATTTCGGGCCGCTCACTGCGCAAGGCCGTTTGCGCGGGTCAGTGGCAAGTCTGCAATTGCAGCAGTTTGAACTGCGTGCAGGTCACGAACAGTCATTGCTGGTGAAGACATGGGGTAAAATCAGTTTCGACCCCTTGCAGGAAACCGCCCTGCAGGTTCATGTATCGGCTGCCTCCGCGGCCCGTGCTGCGCGCCTGTGGGGCAGGGATCTGCCGGAATTCGGCGTACTGCAGGCCAGTATGGATGTACAGGGTTCCCATGACGTATTGACGTCAACGAATCTGCACCTGCAGGTTGGCGATGCAAAATCCCTGTCGCTAGAGGCCAGGGGGCGAGCCGAAATCTCCCTTCAGGACAAGTCCGTGCAGGGCATCGCGGTGACTGTTTCGGCACGGGCGGAAAGTATCGGCAAGGCGGCCAGAGTGTTTGGCGAAGACAAGATGCCGGATTTCGGACCGGTCAGGGGGCGGGCGCAAATCAGCGGAACCCTGGACAATCTGCAGGTCAGGGATCTGCGTTTTACTGCTGGTCGTAAGAACCTGCTGCAGGTTGCCGCCAATGGCGCAATGGAACGGTTGCGGCCAACAGCGGATGTCCCCTTGCAAGGCGTCGATATTGCCGTTGCCCTGACGGCAGCAGACACCGGAAGTCTGCTGAAAGTTTTCCATGCCAGGCCGGTCGACCTGGGCCGTTTGAGCGGCAGCGCCCGCCTGCGTGATCGCCGCAAAGGGCTTTCTCTGGAAGACATCCATCTGCTGGCGGGAGACAGGCAGCGGCCGATGCTTGTCATGCAGGGAGAAATCGGCGATCTGCTCGGGCAAAGAAAAACGCAGCTGCGGATGGATTTCGAGGGGCAGTTGCTGGCCCGGTTTTTCGACGAGACGGAGATCCCCGGCATGGATACAGTACAAGGGCATCTGGTGCTCAGCGGTACAAAAGACGCTATTGGCATCGAGGACCTGTCCCTTGCCGTCAATGATTCGGACTTGCTGGAAATGGAATTGACCGGTGGCATGGATGATATTCTGGACAGGGACGGCATCCATTTGCACGGTGACCTGGCTGTACTGGATCTACCGGGAGTTGGCAGGCTTTTCAATAGGGATTTGCCCGACCTTGGCTGGATCGATGCCGCCGGTGATTTCTTCGGCGGCAGGGAGAAACTTGAATTCAAGGGGAAAATCAAGAAGGGTAAAAGTGACTTCAACGTCGATCTGGCCATGGGCCTGGCAGGCAAGAAGCCGGAAATTTCCGGGAGAATCATGGCCGGGCATATCGTTGTAAAGGATTTGGGTTTACAGGCTGAGCGGCAGAAAAACAAGAGCGGAGCCGGTAAGGGGTCGGTGTTCAGCCGCAAGCGTTTGTCCCTGGAGGCCTTGCAGGCGGTCGACCTGGACCTGCAGCTCGATTTTCGCCATGTGATCGGCAATGAATTCAAGATCGACAGGGTAACGGCCGATATCGTTCTGGAAGAAGGTGAATTGCATGTCGGGCCGGTCAGATTCGCTTATTCTGGTGGTGAATTGAAAATTGATGGCGGAATCGATGCGCGCAACATGCCGGCCTATACATTGACAATAGTGGGCAGCAATGTCGAAATTGGCAACATACTGAGTCAGTTTCAACAGCCTCCCGCCATCGAGGGACGTCAGCATTACGATATCAGACTCGCCAGCAAGGGCTATTTGGCGCATGAAATGGCCGCCAACCTGCAGGGAGATATCCATGTGGTACTGGAGAATGGCACGGTGCGTCGGAGGGAGCTGGAAGTGTTGTTTCTGAATGTCTTCGACTGGCTGTTTACCTATGGGCTGGGCCGCAAGGATTTCCTGATTGACTGCGGCATCACCCATTTCAAAGTCAAACAGGGCGTTGCGGACCTGGCAATGCTGTATTGGGATGGCCCGAAGCTGCGCGTTACCGGAAAGGGGACCATCGACCTGGGCAGGGAAGAGCTGCAGGTGCTGATCAATCTGCGGAAAAAGAAGCTGCTGTTCGATAACAACAAGCCAATAGAGTTGACGGGGCCGCTTGCCGATCCCGATGTCAAAGTGCTGCAGCTCGACACGTCCCTGCTCAGGGCCGGCGGCTATGTTTTTGCGCCTTTTGTCATGCTTTCCTACGATGCGCTGGGTTCAATATGGGACTTGTTGCCTAAAGGCGGGAATCAGGTCGGTGGTTGTAGTGAGGTGGTGAAGTAAAAGGGCGTCATTCATAGCGGCTGGGGATGATCTTTTCAACATAAGGCAGAGCAGCCAGGCCGTTCAGTATTTTTTGCCAGTCTCTGTCGTGCGTCTCCCCCATGCACAGGTACTCATCCCTGCGGCAGCCGATGCCGCTGACCGCCATGGAGAGCGAAGCGAAGGCGGTTAGTCCCCGGTAGCGACCAGGGCCGCACTGTTTATCCGGGGTGCGATAGCGCAGAGGAGAAACAAAGTAGGCATACGAAAAGTCGC
>JANEMG010000010.1 GCA_024511045.1 Gammaproteobacteria bacterium
ACGGGAGAATGGATCCACCATAGAAATACGTAAGAAATACGTAATTATTGAGAATCATTCGCATCCACAGGGTGCGCAGCATTCAACCAGCCAAAATCAATTTTTAGTTTTGCATATGGCTACGGACCGGGATTTTCTGTGCCTGATGCAGCGGGAATTGCTGGATGCCGACGAGCAGCGCATGCGCATCCTGGCACTGGAGGTGTTTGCCGGGCAGTTTGAGCGGCTGATCCACTTGAGCAGCCAGTTGGCGCCGGAAAAGGATGGGCACCTGCTGGCAGTCTCGATCATCGGCCTGGTCTGTTATCATCTGGAGCTGCAGCCGCTGCGACGCTATCTGTCCGGGCGCAGGCCGGAACATGACAACGCCGAAACCATTGCCGCGCATGTCTTCGATTTGTTGTCCCATGGGCTGGGCTGTTAGCTGTGTTCGAAGCGGACGGTTTTTGCCATTGAGCAGAGAGAGAAAGGAGTGAAATGCAGGAAACGACGATAATTGGCAAACTGGGCGGTTTCGTTACCCGGCATCCATGGGGGACGCTGCTGGTATCGACGCTGCTGGTGCTGGTGCTGGCGGCAGGGATGCTGCATCTGGGCTTCAAGAATGACTACCGGATCTATTTCAGTAAGGAAAATCCACAGCTCAAGGCCTTCGAGGCGATTCAGGACACCTACAGCAAGAGTGACAATGTCATGTTCGTGCTCGATCCGGGGCTGGGTGATGTCTTTACCCCCAGGATCCTGCAGGCGGTCCATCGGTTGACCGAAGGCGCCTGGCAGCTGTCCTATTCCAGTCGGGTCGATTCCATCACCAATTTTCAGCATACCACTGCCGAGGGGGATGATCTGACCGTTGCCGATCTGGTTGCCGACCCGGAAGCGCTGAGCGCGGCGCAAATACAGGCCATCAAGCGGGTCGCGCTCGGCGAGCCCCTGCTGGTCAACAGGCTGCTGTCCCCGACAGGGCATGTGACCGGCATCAATGTCACGGTGCAGCTTCCCGGCAAGAGCTCCATGGAGGCCATGAAGGTCGTCGCCGAAGCGCGCGAGCTGGCTGCCCGCATCGAGGCGCAGTATCCCGGCATCGAGCTGTATCTGACCGGCATGGTGATGATGAACAACGCCTTTGCCGAGTCGTCGATGAACGACAACCAGACCCTGGTGCCGATCATGTACGGCATCGTCATCGGCGTGTTGCTGCTGAGCCTGCGCTCGATCACGGCAACGCTGGGCGTGGTGCTGCTGATCGTGCTGTCGATCGTTTCCGCACTGGGCATAGCCGGCTGGCTGCGCTGGGACATGACGCCGACCTCGGCGATCGCCCCCACCATCATCCTGACCATGGCCGTTGCCGATTGCGTGCATCTGCTGGTGACCATGCTGCACAACATGCGCATCGGACACGAGAAGCGGCAGGCCATCCAGGAGAGCATCCGCATCAATTTCCAGCCGATCTTCCTGACCAGTGCAACCACGGCGATCGGTTTTCTGAGCATGAACTTCAGCGACGCGCCGCCTTTTCGGGGCCTGGGTAACATCGTCGCGATGGGTGTGGTCATGGCGTTTCTGCTGACTGTCAGCTTTTTGCCGGCCTTCATGACCATCCTGCCGGTGCGGGTAAAACTGCAGGACGACCTGGACAATCGACCCATGCGCAGGCTGGCCGATTTCGTCATTCGCAGGCGCAGGGCCCTGCTGGTGGTCAACGGCCTGCTGGCGATCGGCCTGACCAGCTTCGTGCCCTTGAATGAACTCAATGACGAATTCGTCAAATATTTCGATGAGAGCATTGAATTCCGGCGCAGCACCGATTTTTTCAATGACAACCTGGGCGGTCTCTACAGCATGGAGTTTTCCATACACGCCGGCAGTGAAGGCGGCATCAGCGAGCCCGATTACCTGCAGTCGCTGCAGCGCTTCGCCGATTGGCTGGAAGAGCAGCCGGAGGTGATCCATGTGCACAGCATCACCGATACCTTCAAACGCCTGAACAAGAACATGCACGGCGACGATCCGTCCTGGTACAGGCTGCCGGAACGGCGCGATCTGGCGGCGCAGTATCTGCTGCTCTATGAAATGTCGCTGCCCTACGGCCTGGATCTCAATGACCAGATCGATATCGACAAGTCGGCGGTGCGCCTGATCGCCACGATGCAGAGCATGAGTTCACGGCAGGTTCTCGCGCTGGAGCGGCGGGTGCGGGACTGGCTGCAGGTAAACATGTCGGCTTCCGGCATCGAAGCGGCCAGCCCGGTGCTGATGTTTGCCCATATCGGCAAGCGCAACATCATCCGCATGGTGGGGGGCACGCTGCTGGCACTGGTGCTGATTTCCTTTATTCTGATCGCCGCCTTCCGCTCCCTGAAGCTGGGCCTGATCAGTCTGATACCGAACCTGGTGCCGGCAGGCATCGCCTTCGGCATCTGGGGGCTGATCGATGGCCAGATCGGTCTGGGGCTTTCGGTCGTGACCGGCATGACGCTGGGCATCGTCGTCGACGACACGGTGCACTTCATCAGCAAATACCGGCGCGCACGGATAGAAAAACACATGGACAGCCAGGCGGCCGTGCGATATGCCTTCTCGACGGTGGGCGTGGCATTGTGGATCACATCCCTGGTACTGGTGAGCGGATTTCTGGTCCTGAGCCTTTCGCACTTCACGATGAATTCGGATATGGGCCTGATGACGGCAATTACCATTGCCGTCGCGCTGTTTCTGGATTTTCTGTTTCTACCCCCTTTACTGATGACACTGGAGAAAAAATGAACAAGCTACTTTTAGCCGCGGTCCTTGCCTTGTTCTGGGGCCAATGTTATGCCCTGAGCGACGAGGAAAAGGGACTGCAGATCATGCAGGAAGTGGACCGCCGCGATACCGGATTTGGCGACAGCAGCGCCGACGTGCAGATGATACTGCGCAATCGCCATGGCGATGAAAGCGTGCGCAGGCTGAGGATGAAGACCCTGGAAGTGATCGGCGACGGCGACAAGACGCTGAGTATCTTCAGCAGTCCGCGGGATGTCAAGGGCACCGCATTCCTGAGTTTCACGCACGCCTTGGAGCCGGATGAACAATGGCTGTATCTGCCGGCGCTGAAGCGGGTCAAGCGCATATCGTCCAGCAACAAGTCCGGTCCTTTTCTGGGCAGTGAATATGCCTTCGAGGACCTGACATCCTTCGAGGTGCCGAAATACAAATACAAATATCTGCGCGATGAGGTCTTCGACGGGATAGACTGCCATGTAATCGAATTGTACCCGCAATATGAACATTCCGGATATACCCGCGAGGTGGTCTGGGTCGACAAGGAGCGCTATATCGTGCTCAAGGTCGACTACTACGACCGCAAGGACAGCCTGCTGAAAACGCAGCTGTTCAGGAACTATCAGCAATACCTGGGCCAGTACTGGCGGGCCGGGGAAATGCTGATGAGCAATCACCAGAACGGCAAGAGTACACTGTTGATTTCAGAAAACTACAAATTCCGCAACGGTTTCACCGACCGTGATTTCGACCGTAATACCCTGAAGCGGGCCCGTTGATCTGATTCCATCTGCAGGGGATGAATGCGAGGCAGGCAGATGATCTCAGGGTGGTTGGGGCTCTTCTTTGGTTGCCGGGGGACAAGGCCGGGAATGTCTGTCTCCGGGCTGAGCCTGACGATGCTTCTGCTGTTCCTGTCCGGTCCAGTTGCAGCCTGGGAATTTTCCGGGAAGATCGGCGTCGAGGACCTGGGTTTTTTTCATGCGCCGCTGGATCCCCGGCAGCACAGCAACTATGTTTCCGGGGTTGTCGAAACCGAGTTGTATCATGAATGGGACGAGGGCACGCAGAGCTTTGCCTTCGTGCCGTTTTTCCGCTACTCGCAGCATGACGACCGGCGCACGCACTTCGACATCCGGGAATTGACCTGGATGAAAGTGGCGCGATACTGGGAGCTGCGCGTCGGTTTCCGGAAGGTGTTCTGGGGCGTCACGGAAGGCCTGCATCTGGTGGATATCATCAATCAGACGGATCTGGTGGAAAACAACGATACCGAGGAAAAACTCGGCCAGCCGATGATCAACCTGGCGCTGATCCATGACTGGGGGACGCTGGACCTGTTTCTGCTGACCGGTTTCCGGGAACGTACTTTTCCCGGTGTCGAAGGGCGCCTGCGCACCATCCCGGAGATCGACCAGGACAGTGCCCGCTTCGAAAAACAGGGTGTGCAGCGGCACCTGAACTATGCCATTCGCTGGTCGCACGCCATTGGCGACTGGGATCTGGGCTTCTCCCATTTCTATGGTACGGGGCGGACCCCGAGCATCGTGCCGGAGTTCGATGAAAATGGTGTTTTGCGCCTGATACCCTATTATCCGCAGATCAATCAGACCGGGCTGGATGTTCAGATGACCAAAGGCAGCTGGCTCTGGAAGCTGGAGGCGATTCTGCGTTCCGGGCAGGGTCCGACTTTCGCCGCGGCAACCGGCGGCTTCGAATATACCCTGTTCGATCTTTTCGAAACGGGGCTGGATCTGGGCTTCGTCGTCGAATACATGTACAGCGGCGCCAGCCAGGTGAATCTGCCGACCATATTTCAGGATGATTTTTTGACCGCGCTGCGTTTCGGCTTCAATGATGTGCAGAGCACCGAAATTCTGGCCGGGGTCATCTTCGACCGTACCAGCAATGCCAGGTTCTACAATATCGAAGCCAGCAGACGGCTGGGCGACAGTTTTACCGTGGATCTGGAGGTGCGCCTGTTTACCGGTGCGCCGAAATCCGACCCGGCCTATTTTTTTCGGCAGGAGGACCACGTCCGGGCGCAGCTTAATTATCATTTCTGAGACTTTGCAGTCTGGGCCGCTTCGGCATCCCTGGGCGACAGCAAAAAAGTGCAGGCAGGACGTAACTACTCGGGCCCCTTTGGGTGGTCTGTTCCGGAAGACGCCGTGAATACATCCCTGTAGGCTTGACTTTGGCATCCCTGCCAAAGACACTTCCTCCACAGACCACCCATAGAGGCCTTTTTTACTATGGGTGAGTAGTTACGGCTGGACAAGGCGACAGGCGTGCCCAACAATCCGTGCTGGGCCTGTCGTTCCCGCCTTGTTCAAGCACAACGCCGCTTTGGCGATGAAAATTGACTGCTGGCAGGCTGATTTACTCCAGGTCCAGTTCTTTCACCTTGCGGGTCAGGGTGTTTCGGCCATAGCTCAGCAGATTGGCGGCTTCATGGCGCTTGCCCCTGGTATGCCTGAGAGCGGCATTGATCAGTATGGCTTCGACGATGGCAATGGTCTTTTTGGCCAGGTCCGCCGTTCCCGATAGCAGCTGCTGCTCGGTCCAGGTCTGCAGCGAAGCCTGCCAGTCGCCATCACTGCCGGTCTGTTCACTGCCGGTCGCCAGCAGTTCCGGCGGCAGGTCGCGCAAATGAATTTCCCGTCCCGAAGCCATCACGGTCAGCCAGCGACAGGCGTTTTCCAGCTGCCGGACGTTGCCGGGCCAGGTCAGGGTGCTGAGAAAGGCTTCGGCGTCAGGCGTCAGGGCCTTGATCTCGGTGTTCAATTCGCCAGCCGCCTGCGCCAGAAAATGCCGCAGTAGCAGGGGGATGTCCTGGCTGCGCTCCCGAAGCGGGGGGATATTGATGCGGATGATGTTCAGGCGGTGAAAAAGATCCTCGCGAAAACGTCCTTCTTTGACCAGGTCGTCGAGATTCTGGTGGGTGGCGGCGATGATGCGCACATCGACCTTCAGCGGGGCATGCGCGCCGACCGGGTAGAATTCACCGTCCGCCAGTACCCGCAGCAGCCGGGTTTGCAGTTCGGTGGGCATGTCGCCGATCTCATCGAGAAACAGGGTGCCGCCGTCGGCCTGTTCGAAGCGTCCGGCGCGCCGGCTTTGCGCCCCGGTGAAGGCGCCTTTTTCATGGCCGAACAGTTCCGATTCCATCAGGTCCCTGGGAATTGCCGCCATGTTCAGGGCAATGAAGGGTTTGTCGCTTCTGGGACTGTGCCGGTGCAGGGCCTTGGCGACGAGTTCCTTGCCGGTGCCGGATTCCCCGTTGATCAGTACCGTGATGTGGGAGCGGGCCAAGCGGCCGATGGCGCGGAACACTTCCTGCATGGCCGGGGCCTCGCCGATGATTTCCGGCGCGGCCTGGTGCAGGGTCGGCTGCCCGGGTTCCTGCTGGGCAGCGAGGTGTCGTTTGTTGTGCAGACAGGCGCGTTGCACCAGTTCGATCAGTTCCTGGATGTCGAAGGGCTTGGGCAGATATTCGAATGCTCCGCTGTGGAATGCCGAAACAGCGCTTTCCAGGTCGGAATGGGCAGTCATGACGATCATGGGCAGGTCAGGATGGCCTGCCTGGATCTTTTGCAGCATTTCCAGGCCGTCCATGCCGGGCATGCGAATGTCCGTCAGGATGGCGTCCGGCTTGTCCTGCGGCAATGCTTTCAGGAGTTCAGAGGCATTGGCGAAGCTGCGCGTCTTGAAATCGGATTTTTTCAGGGCTTTTTCAATGACCCAACGGATCGAGGTGTCGTCGTCGACGACCCAGACCTGATCAGGTTTGCTCATCACTATTCTCCACGGGTAGATAGATGGAAAAAACGGTATTCCCCGGTTTGCTGCTGCATTCGATGATGCCATGGTGCTGATTGATCAGCGACTGGGCGATGGGCAGGCCAAGACCGGTGCCTTCGGTGCGGTCGGATATCAGGGGATAGAAAATCTGGTTGATCATGTTTTCCTTTATGCCGGGGCCATTGTCGATGATGTCTATTTTGATGCTCAGCCGGTAGCGTCGGTGGTTGATGGTCGCCTGTCGGGTGATGCGGGTTTTCAGGGTGATTTCTCCCTGATTGCCCAGAGCCTGAACGGCATTCCGGACGATGTTCAATACCGCCTGGATCAGCTGGTCCAAATCCGCCTCGATCATCGGCAGGCTGGGATCGTAATCCTGTTTGATCATGATCTGGCCGGTGGTTTCCGCCTGGACCAGCTGCCTGACCCGTTCCAGGACCTCATGAATGTTCAGTGCGGTTTTGTGGGGAGGCCTGTTGGGTCCCAGCATCCTGTCCACCAGTTCCCGGAGCCGGTCCGATTCGGCCATGATGATGCGTGTATATTCGCTGAGTTCGGCATCCTGCAGTTCCATGTCCAGCAGTTGTGCGGCGCCGCGAATTCCCCCCAGGGGGTTTTTGATTTCATGCGCCAGACCGCGCACCAGCAGCCGGGCGGAATGCTGCTGCTCCAGCAGTTTTTCACCGCGGGAAATGCGCAGATGCCGGTCGACAGGCTGCAGTTCGACAATGACATCGGTAACGCAGCCGCCTTCCAGAAGCGGCGTTGCGCTCAAATTGGCGGTAATCAGGCGCTTGGGGAATTCCAGGCTGAGTTCCCGGTCGACCAGAACCTCGTTGGTTTTCAGGCAATGGCGAAGGTCTTCAACGATGGCGGCATTGGCGGTGTTGAATAAGTTCTCTGCCGACATGCCCGCCAGATGACGGGCGCTGTCGGCGAACAGAATTTCTCCGGCATTGTTGATATAGGTCAATTTCAGTGCGCCGTTGAACAGCATGATGACGCTGTTCAGGTGGTCGAGAATTTTTTTATGCACGGGGCTGTCGGGTATTTCAGTCGATTGATTTATGCAGCAAGATGCAGGCCATGATCTGGATTGCCGCCTGTTCAGTCAGGACAGGCTGTTGCTGTTAAACAGGGTGGAGCCTGCTGCGGCAATGCCGCAGTGTCATGCGGATGCACCTTTTGGGTGATGGCGGCATAATGAAATCAATTACATAGCGCTGTCTAACGGTGATTTGTCAGTTGCCCGTTTTGCCTGGATGGAGCAAGCAGGCCTGTGGCGGGACGGGCTTTTGCCTTTGCTGAAGCTGCCCGTCAGGGGTGATTCTGGTTTTTTCCATAATGCATGTCCGACACGCAGCGGAGATTTTAGTTTCACGGCACTGGCTATTATAGGCCCGTGCGCACCATTGTAGTGCATTTTTTATTGCCGCCGTTTCCCGGATGTTCCAGCTATTGTAGACAACAGGGTTAACTACTCGGGCCCCTATGGGTAGTCTGTTCCGAAAGACGCCGTGAAATACATCCCTGCCAAAGACACTTCCTCCACAGACCACCCATAGGGGCTTCTTTTACTATGGGTGAGTAGTTTCCAACAGGGAATATTGTTCTTCCGATTTCTTGAGTATGTGGTGCGATCTATATTATGATCAAGTCGCAACTTTCAGTGTGTCTGTCTACGGACAGTGTGTCTGTCTACGGAGCTCAGTTATGAAAACAACAATCAAGCAGCTTTATCGTGTCCTGTTCGCAGGGATTGCCATTCTGCTGTGCTGGTCTGGTGCTGTTTCGGCCGCTTCCGGGGATGCGCAAAAAGCGCACCGGCTCTACCAGGACAACTGCGGCAGCTGCCATGGCGCCGACCACGGCGGCTATCTCGCCCCGGCTTTGAATGCAGAGGCGCTGAAAGGGCGCAGTGCAACGGCATTGCGTACCGTGATCATGGTGGGCAGCTTCGATACCCTGATGCCGCCATTCTATGGCCGCTTGACCGATGATGACATCCGCCTGCTGGGCGAACACATCCAGAAAACCCCCAAACTGCCCAACCCGCAATGGCGCATCGAGGACATGAAGGCTTCCCTGAAGGTCTACGTCAAGGATGAAAGCAAACTGCCGGCCGAACCGGCGTACCCCATCGACAGCATGGACGACCTGATCGGCGTTGCGGCGCGCGGCAAGTATGGCCGCGGCAATGGCTCGGAGGCCATTTTCATCGACAGTAAAAGCCATCGGCAGGTTGGTAAAGTGCCCACCGTGACGGCCGCGCACATCATCGATTTCAATCCGGTCAATCCGCGCTGGGCCTATGTCAAGACCGATACCGCGGAAATCTACAAGGTCGACCTGTATTCCATGCAGGCGGTACGCAGCATCAAGACCGGTTTCAACGGCCCCGGCATGGGCGTCTCCCGGGACGGCAGGTACATCATGGCCGGCAGTTTCGTGCCGCATGTCGCGGTCATTCTCGACGCCGATACCCTGGAACCCCTGAAGACGTTTCAGCTGGAAGGCGTCGATCCTGACGGCAACATGGTCAGCTCCGATTCCGGCATGGTGATCGGGACGCCCTTTGCCGATATTTTCGCCATCGCCCTGGAAAATGCCGGACAGGTCTGGATCGTGGATTTGCAGGAAGGCTTTCCGGTCACGAAAATTAAAAATGTCGGCAGACACCTGCATGACGCCTTTCTCACCCATGGCGGGCGTAAACTGATGGTCGCCTCCTATGATGACAGTATCGTCGCCGCCATCGATCTCGAGCAGCGCAAGCTGATCAAGAAGCTGCCTGCCGGCTGCGTGCCGCACGTCGGCGGCGGTGCAGCCGTCGTCGTGGACGGGAGGACGCTGGGCTTCGGCACCAATTTCGGAACCTGCGACAAGACCGTGGTCAGCGTCTGGGATCTGGACAAAATGGAACTGGTCAGGCAGGTGCCGGTATCCGGCGGCACCGAGTCTCCTGCCGCACACGCCAACGCCCCCTACGTCGCGGTGGACATCATCAGCAAGGACAGACGGGCGCGCACTATTCAGTTGATCGACAAAAAGACCCTGGAGGTCGCCAAGACCCTGGATGTGGGCGGTCATGCCTATTTTCCGGAATACAGCGCCGACGGCAGATACCTGTATGTCAGCGCCGGCTACAATGGTGATGAGGTGGTGGTCTATGATTCCACCTCGCTGAAAAAAGTGGCGTCGATTCCGATGGAAAGTCCTGCCGGCATCTTTTCCCGCGGGCGGGTCAAATACATGACCCGCGGTCTGTCTCCCGATGCAATGCAGGAGTAGCGGCATGAAACTTTCCACTGACGCTCTGCTCATCGGCATTGCCGTCCTGCTTGCCGGCAATGTCCAGGCAGCCAGCCCCTATGCCGGCAAAACCAAGGCTGCGGCGGTCTGCGCCCAGTGCCACGGCATGCGCATGCCGGCCACCGAGGCGCCTTTTCCGTTCCTCGGCGGACGCGATGTGCAATATCTGCGCCTGGCCCTCAGGCAATACCGGGACAAGACGCGCCTATCGCCGATCATGAATAATATCGCCGGCTCCCTGAGCGACCGTGACATCGATGATATCACCGCCTATTACAGCGGCCTGAAGCCCTGATCGGCATGCGGCGACGTTTCCTGTTGCTGTTGGTCGCAGCTGGCGGCGTTGCCGCCGGAGAGCCTGACCCGAAAAGGCAGCAGGAATTGCGCAGCCTGTTGAAGAACGACTGCGGCGCCTGCCATGGCCTGACCCGGAAAGGTGGGCTGGGGCCGCCGCTGCTGCCGGAATCCCTGTCGGGTAAAAGCGACGCGATGCTGTTGCAGACAATACAGGAAGGCCGGCCGGGTACGGCCATGCCGCCCTGGAAGCCCTTTATCGATGCCGATGAAACTGTTTGGCTGATCGATAATCTTCTGAGAAAACGGTGAGCCTTGAAGCGTTGCTGCGATTGGCTGATTTTTTTCTTAAGCGAGATTCGCAGGCCGGGTTGGCCTCGGCGCAACCCGACAAGTCCAGGAAAAATGCTGGATTGTGCTATCTCAGCCACTCTGCACAAAGGCAATAACCGCGTACCCTGTGAAGATGACAAATTACCAGTTGCTGTATGCCAAAAAAATGATCCTGTGCGCATGTTGAACAGACTGTTGAAGACATCGATATTGCCGTTGCTGATTTACTGGCTGCTGGGAGGTGCTTGTTTTGCGGAACTCCGCGGAACCGGCGATCTGGGGGTGGTGATCGAACGGGAGCGTGGCAGCGTCCTGATCATCGAGACCAGCACGCGCTCCATCCTGGGCCGTGTCGGCAAGCTGGGCGATCTTTCCCATGCCTCGGTGGTGTTTTCCAGGGATCAGCGCTACGCCTATGTATTTGCTCGGGATGGCGGCCTGAGCAAGATCGATCTGCTGCAGAACAAGCTGGTCAGGCGCATCGAGCAGGCTGGCAACAGTATCGGCGGCGCGATTTCCCAGGATGGCAGGTTCATCGCCGTGGCCAATTACCAGCCGGGCGGGGTGAGGATTTTTACCTCTGAGGCACTGGAACTGATGGCGGACATTCCCGCCGTCTACGGGGATGAGCAGCGCTCCCGGGTGGTCGGGCTGGTCGACGCGCCGGGCAGGCAGTTTGTCTACAGCCTGTTCGATGCCGGGGAGATCTGGCTGCTGGATATGCAGGACCCGTCCCGTATCGAAATCCAGAAATTCACCGGCATCGGCAGGCAGCCCTATGATGCGCTGCTGACGCCGGGCGGGCGCTATTATCTTGCCGGCCTGTTTGGCGAAACCGGGCTGGCGCTGCTGGACCTCTGGCATCCGGAGGCCGGTGTAAAACGCATACTGCCGGACTATGGCAGGCACGACGAAAAACTGCCGGTGTACAAGATGCCGCACCTCGAGGGTTGGGCGGTGGCAGGAAATCTGGCCTTCGTACCGGCCGTCGGCCGGCACGAGGTGCTGGTGATCGATACGCGGCAATGGCGGTTGGTGAAGAGCATCCCGGTGGCCGGGCAGCCGGTTTTCGTCATGGCCCGGCCCGACGGCCGGCAGATCTGGGTCAATTTCGCCTTTCCGGACAATCAACAGGTGCAGGTCATCGATGCCGAGGACCTGACCGTCGGCAGGACGCTGCAACCGGGCAAGGGCGTGCTGCACATGGAATTCACGCCGCGCGGCGAGGAGGTCTGGATTTCCGTGCGCGACGACAACCAGATCCTGGTCTACGACACCCGGAGTTTCCAGGAGATGGCGCGTCTGCCCGCCGTCACGCCCAGCGGCATTTTCTTCACCGCCCGGGCGGCGAAAACAGGTCTGTAAGGCACATGCTGAGCGAATTGCAGAAACGGCTGCTGAACGACTATCAACGGGATTTTCCGCTCTCTTCGCAGCCCTACCGGGATATCGCCGGGGAACTCGGAGTGAGCGAGGCGGAAGTGTTGGCGGCGCTGCAGGAATTGACCGGGCAGGGACTTGTCAGCCGGGTGGGGCCGGTGATCGCGCCGAACCGGGTCGGCAGTAGCGCGCTGGTGGCAATGCAGGTCTCGCCGGAACGCCTGCAGGAAGTGGCCGAGTTGATCAGCAGCTTCCCCGAGGTCAACCACAATTACGAACGGGAGCACCATTACAATCTCTGGTTCGTGCTGATCGCTTCCGACCATCGGCATCTGCAGGCGGTGCTTGCCGATATCGAGAAGCAGACCGGTCTGAAGGCCATGCTGCTGCCCATGCTGGCCGACTACGGCATCGATCTTGGCTTCGATCTTGACTTCGACCTGGAGTGGCATGATGGATCCGCTTGACCGGCGCCTGCTGGAGGCCATTCAGCAGGGCCTGCCACTCACGGCAAGGCCTTATGCCGCCATCGCCGCGCAATTGGGGATGCGGGAAGGGGAGGTGATCGAGCGACTGGAGAGGCTCAGGCGGCAGGGGCTGATCAAGCGTCTCGGTGTGGTCGTCAGGCACCGGCCGCTGGGCTATAGCGCCAATGCCATGATCGTGCTGGATGTCCCCGATCGGCTGGTGGCGCAGATCGGTGGTCATATCAGCCGCTTCAGTTTCGTCAGCCTGTGCTACCGGCGGCCGCGTTGCGGAGAGCAGTGGCCCTACAACCTGTATTGCATGATCCATGGCAAAAGCCGCGGCAGGGTGCTGCAGCAGCTCGAGCAGCTCAGTGAGTCCTGCGGCCTGGGAACATTTCCCCGGGAGGTGCTGTTCAGCCGCCGCTGCTTCAAGCAGCGCGGCGCCCTGTATCGTGCCAGTCTGGTACGGGGGCATGCCGATGGATGACATGGATCGCAGGATCATCGATGTGCTGCAGCAGGGGTTCCCCATTTGCGACTCGCCCTATCAACAGGCTGCCCGGGAGCTGGGTCTGACCGGACAGGAGCTGATCGAGCGCCTGCGGCGCTTGCTGACCGACGGCGTGCTGTCACGGTTTGGCCCCCTGTATCATGCCGAACGCATGGGCGGCGCGCTGCTGCTGGCGGCGCTGCAGGTACCGGAGCAGCGTTTCGACGAGGTTGCCGGCATCGTCAATGGCTTCCCCGAAGTGGCGCACAACTACCGGCGGGAGCACCGCTTCAACATGTGGTTCGTGCTCGCCAGCGACGATCCGGAAAGCATTGTCGAAGTCATTCACAGCATCGAAAAAAATACCGGGCTGGAGGTCTGGCAAATGCCCAAGATCAAGGAATACTACGTCAGTCTGAGACTGAAAGCCTGATGCAAATCACCGCACTGGACCGGAAGATCATCGAGGCGACCCAGGCCGGCCTGCCGTTGACCCCGCATCTCTACAGGAGCGTTGCCGAACAGTTGGGCGTCAGCGCCGAACTGGTCATACAGAGAATGGCGGCGATGCTGGAGGCGGGCGTGATCCGGCGCATCGGCGCGGTGCCCAATCACTACAGGCTGGGATACCGCTGCAACGGCATGACGGTCTGGGATGTGGACGACGGGCGTATAGACGAAATGGGGGAAAGAATAGGCCAGCTGCCCTTTGTCAGCCACTGCTACCAGAGGCCCCGGCATCTGCCGGACTGGCCCTACAATCTGTTCGCCATGGTGCATGGCAGGAGCGAAGCGGAGGCTGCGGCACAAGTACAACGGATTGCCGAGGTTCTTGGCGCATGCAGCCGCGGACACGAGGTGCTGTACAGCAGCCGCATCCTGAAGAAAACGGGTTTGAGAATCGGGGGATAACAGCCGGTGTTTCGTCTCAGTCGCTACATGCGGGAATTGCTTCAGCCAACGTCTTTGCAGCCGGTGCGCCAGCCGCCGGGACCGGTGGTGATCTGGAACCTGATCCGGCGCTGCAACCTGGCCTGCAAACATTGCTATACGACGTCTGCGGACATCGATTTCCCGGGGGAACTTAGTACTGCGGAAATTTACCGGGTGATGGACGATCTGCGGGCCTTCCAGGTGCCGGTACTAATCTTCTCCGGCGGCGAACCGCTGCTGCACCCGGACATCTTCGCCATCTCGCGGCGGGCCAGGGGCATGGGCTTCTATGTCGCGCTGTCCAGCAACGGCACGCTGATCGACGAGGAGAATATCGATGCCATTGCCACAATCGGTTACCAGTATATCGGCATCAGCCTGGACGGCATCGGCCAGACCCACGATACCTTCCGCCGCAAGCAGGGCAGCTTCGACGCGGCCATGCACGGCATCAGGCTTTGCCGGGAGCGGGGCATCAAGGCCGGCATCCGTTTCACGCTGACCCAGGACAACGGCGACGATTTCCATGCCGTTCTGCAGTTGCTGGATGAGGAGGACATCGACAAGTTCTACCTGTCGCATCTGAACTACGGCGGCCGGGGCAACAGAAACCGGCGTGACGATGCCGCCCACCTCATGACCCGCCGGGTCATGGATGATTTGTTCGATACCTGCCTGCAGTGGCTGCGGCAGGGCAAGGACCGGGAGATCGTCACCGGCAACAACGATGCCGACGGCGTGTATTTTCTGCACTGGGTACGGCGGCACTTTCCGGAGTGGGCCGGGCATATCCAGGCTCTGCTGGAGCAGTGGGGCGGCAATGCCTCCGGGGTCAACGTCGCCAATATCGACAACCTGGGCAATGTCCATCCCGACACTTTCTGGTGGCATCACAACCTGGGCAATGTCCGGCAGCGGTCCTTCTCCGAGATCTGGCAGGATGCTTCCGACCCATTGATGGCCGGCCTCAAGCAGTCGCCCAGGCCGCTGCAGGGGCGCTGCGGCAGCTGCCATTATCAGCGCATCTGCAATGGCAACACGCGGGTCAGGGCGCAGCAGCTGACCGGCGATCCCTGGGCCGAAGATCCCAGCTGCTATCTGACCCTGGAAGAGACGCAACCCATCTCCGCCGCGTAGGAGCGGCTTCAGCTGCGATTTCCATGTTGCTATGTCAGGCTGTCAGGGCTTGCCGGAGTATCGGGATAGAAAGCCAGCCGCAGTGATGGCGGTAGATAGAAATTCCTTTAGAATCTTCTTGTCTTGTGTAACCAGTGGGATGTTGAGATGGTGGGCCAGGGCGATAAATTTGCAATCGTACGAAGAGCAATTGCCCTCATTTATCAACGCCATGACTTGTGGGGACGTGACAAATATCCATAATCAGGTACAGTCGGAAGAATATCCCCACAATGGTTGTCGCCAAAAAAGTGATGTCCCAACTCCACACCTGATTCGGGCCTGTTGCCTTG
>JANEMG010000187.1 GCA_024511045.1 Gammaproteobacteria bacterium
TTTCGGTACAGGGCAGGGGTTGTCTTGGACTTCTTGCCTTGCGCCGCTTCTCTTCCCAGGATAGGCCGATGCGGTCATCCAGTGTTCTGGTCCAGGTGCGTCCGGCTATCTGCTGCAGGCGCTGAAGTTGTTCCGGAGGCATGCTTTCACTTCCTTCATTGCATGCGGCGATAAAAGCGAAGTCCTGGTCCAGCCGATGACATTCTTCAGCCAGGGCCGCCTGCAGCAGGTCGCGGTTTCCGCCCGCGGCTATGTTTTGCCAGCAGCGAATTTCGGCTTCTTTTTTCAGTACTTCGAAACGCATCCTGATTTCGTGGATACGGTCGTGGATGGTTTCCAGTTTGGTCGCCTTGTCCACCACGTATTCAGGCGTCGTGACTTTGCCGCAGTCATGCAGCCAGCTGGCGATGTGCAGTGCCTCCCAGGAATGTTCGTCGAGCTGGAAATCGGCGAAGGGCGGTTCGGTGCTGTCGCAGGCTGCCTGGGCCAGCAGTCGGGTCAGTTCCGGGACCCGCTGACAATGGCCGCCGGTATAGGGTGATTTGGAATCGATGGCACCCGCCAGAAGTTTGATGAAGGCGTTCAACAATGCCTTCTGCAGCAAGATCAATTGCCGGCCTTCCAGGGAAACCGCGGCAAAACCCGACAATGCCTGAACGAAAGAGATGCGCGCGTCGTTCAGCAAATCTTCTTCATGGCGATACAGCAGACAGAGTACGCCAATCAGTTCCTCCTCTCTGTTGCGCAGGGGCAATGCGATCATGTCACCATGGTCACTGTGCAGTAATTTCAGTAGCTGCCGTAGCTGCTTCGAATGCTGATGGTCGAGTCGTATCAGGCTGCTGTCTTTTCGAGTTGTTGCCAGTGTCAGCGGGTTTGCTTCCGCCAGACAGATGGGGGCGACTGCGCCGCTGTCCAGCAGGCCATCACGGTGGTCATGCAAGGCGCTTGGCTGCAGCTTGTTTTCCTTTTCGTCAAACAGATAGATCAATGCCGCATCGGCACCGCTGATCTGCATCGTTTCCAGATTGATGCGCTGCAGCAGCGAATCCAGATTGCGTTCCCCTGCCAAGGAATTGATCAATTCCGTGAACTTACTGATGGTTGTCTTCATCAGGCGCATCGCCTCGCTGAGGTCATCGACCTCTTTGATGATGGAGCGTGTGCTGATCGGGCTCCTGAAATCAAAGCGGCTGATCAAATTGGCTTCGCCGGCCAGCAGGCGCAGAGGTCTGGAGATTTTTCGGGCAAACAGCCAGATCACCGGTATCGTGACCAGTATGATCAGCAAGGTGATCAGCAGGGATTGCCAGCGTAAGGCGTTGGCTTCCTCGAGCAGCTCATTTTCCGGCGACACCATCAACACACAGAGCTCTGTGCCTACCATCATGTCTAGCTTGCGCACCGCACCCAGCCAGCGCTGCCGCTCGAAAACAAAATTCAGGCTCTGGTCCTCGAGCTGCAGATCCTTGTCTAGATGCTTCAGCACGGTACTGCCAAGCTGCGATAGTTTGGCGATCGTGAAGCGATTGTCTGCCACCGGCAAGATCAGGCGTGCTGGATCCTGATAGGCCAGGGCGTTGCCATCGGCGCCAAACAAAACGACTTCGGTGCTGGGTGTCACGCTGTAGCGGGCTATGTTTTTTGACAACTGATCCAGCGTGATGTCGGCTGCGACGACCACCCCCGGTGCGGGGGCGGCAACGGAGAATGTCGCGCCGACCTTGCGAAAAAAATAAAACAGGTAGGGTTTGGTGGCCATGGGGCGCTTATGTTTCATGGCCAAGCGATACCAGGGGCGGTTGCGGGGATCGTATTGTGTCGCAACCGGGCTGTCACGGCCTATTACTTGCAGTTCCGGGTCAAAAAACAAGCGCAGCAGGCGGCGCTTTGCCGAGGCATCGGAATCAATGTGATCGACGATGAATGCCGTCTGTTCTGGAGCGTGGAATTGCCGGCGCAGGGTGTTTGAACCGGCAGAGCGAACGATAAAATAATCACCATCACCGTAAGCGACCTGGATGGCGGCGATATCCAGTTCATTGCGCAGAGCGACAGTGAGTTGCGGCAGTGCCTTTAAACGCGCCGACAAAGAATCGGCATGAATCAGTGGTGACAATGCCAGCATATCGATTGCCTGCGTCACTGCATTGCGTGTTGCCTGCAGATCGTGCAGCAGTTCCCGGTTGAGTTGATCGAAGACCTGATTGCCGGATGTGATGATGATTTCCGAGGTTTTTTTGTAATTTTGCCAACTGATGATCATGCCAAAAACGATGATCAGACTGACGAAGAGGGTACTGATGGTGATATGCAGGGTATATCGGTTTTTCTTGGATTTCATCATTCATTGGGCAGGCAAGGATCGCTGTCGATAGCATAACAGGATTGGGCTGTCTGTTGGCCAACAAGCTGTTGAGAATGAAGAAAACTGGACTGTTCTTTCATGGAAAAAGTAGCGCTTGGTTCGGGGCTTATGGATGTCGAGCAAATAAGCGAGAATTTCAAAAAATTTGTCAGCACCGACTAGAATTATGGATAGTGTCAATTTTGAAAAATTGTGTTTCGATGAATAACAATCCTTCACCGCCTTTCGCCTTCGAACCGGATTCCGTCACGGAGTGGTTGGTCAAGACCAGTGCGTCGGAAAACACGCATGCCAGCGAGCAACTTTATAAGGCTTTGAAGTATATCAATAAAGGAAATCTACAGGCCGAACGGTTATATCCACTTCTGGAAAAGTTGACGCCCGAGGTGCTGCACCATGCAAACTGTCTGGAAGCACTGTTCAGAAAAACGGAAACGGATCTGCCGGCAAAAATGCGCAAAGTCGCCAAGTTGAGTATACAATTGCTCAGACAGCTTGCTGTGGCGTACAGTCATCTTGCCGCCTGCAATCAATTCGACCCACAACAACAGGCATTGATCATCAAGAGAGCGCTGCAGGCCGTTGCCCTGGCCATGCGGCAAAGCGCCCTGATTTATGAGCGGCCTTCGGAAACTCTCTGGAAAATCATCGGGGATCTGTATCTGCAGGCAAAATATAACAATATCCTGCAAATCCAGGCCAGGGAAAAGATCCAGGTTTTAAACAAACAGACGACGATCGATGCCGTCGTGAAGCAGAATCTGCTTTTTTCCCTGTGCAGCCCCTATCGTTTTTCCGGCGCCGAAATCGATGCCATCTTCGGGTTTGCCGAGAGCCAGTGCCAGCTGTTGAAAACAGCCACGCAGGCCAGCGACGCGATCCCGGTAAACTTTTATTGGGATTATGAATCACGCACGCCGCCACAGCCGGTATATTATGGTGCAGCCATAAAATCCAAGCTGCTGCTGAATACCCATGACCTGTGTGAGTATCTCGGTTCGGCAAAATTTACCGGACCATTGAGCAAGGAAACCAGTCAGTGCCTGCTGGCGACGCTGTCGAATTTCCGTACGGCCATCAACTCGACGACACCGGGTACTCCGAAAATATACCAGCTGATCATCGGTTTTCAGCAGGTTGTCGATTTCATGGAAAACCCTCAGCAATATGCCGGTTGCAACGACTTTGCGCTTGAGCCTTTGGCAGAAGGCGGTTTCAACAGGCCAGCGAATAAATCTGGAAAGATCTGGGAGCAGAACACCAGCAGCGCCTATGTCAATACCGCGAAAGTGCAGGCAACCTTGGATGCCAGGCTGGATGTTGCCGAATTACAGGTCATGCCCAATGAGTTGGGCGAGCCGGCGATTGTCTTTACCGGCAAGGAACTGCCTGCGCTGTGTGTGATCCGGCAGATTCAAAAAAATGCGCAGGTCAATATCTGGCGCATCCTGCTGGAAAAATTGAGCGGAGAGGTTTCGTATGTCCAGGTTGCCGGCAAAAGCAAGGCGAAAGCGACGGCGATCATGATCGAAGCCGGCGAAGCTCCCCGGGAAATTTTATTGCCTGTGGACAAGTACAGCACTGGCAGTGGCATCAGAATTCTTCGCCATGGTCAGCAGTTTGAAGATTTGACCTTGACCAGGCTGGTTGATTTCACACCACATTATATGCGCTATCAGATTGCCTGAAGGCATTGTGCTGCTGGCGGGGAAGTGTCTGGAGCGTCAGCCAGTTGCCTCGGCAGGGCGTCAGTGTTCATTGACAATGCCGTGGGGCACGTGTGCTGCGGTGACGTGTTCGCTGGCGGACTGGCAATGCCCTTGTTGGTCGTCGAAGAAGATATCCGCACCGAAGGCCTTGAGAAAGGCGCCCTTTTCCATGCCCCCCAGAAAAAGCGCTTCATCGATGCGGATATTCCATGCTCTCAAAGTCCTGACCACCCGTTCATGGGCAGGTGCGGCCCGCGCGGTCACCAGCGCGGTTCTGATTGGCGACGCATCCTGATCGAATTTTGTCTGGATATGATGCAGGGCCGCCAAAAAGTTTTTGAATGGTCCACCGGATAAGGGCTTTTTCGCTTCATTGGTTTCATTCTCGGTAAATGCATGCAGTCCCTGCTGCTGGTAGATGCGTTCGGATTCATCGGAAAACAGGACAGCATCACCATCGAATGCGATGCGCAGCTGCTGCGCGTCTTTTGCCGTGGCGTTTCCCGAAAGTATCGTTGCCGCAGCATACCCCGCAGCCAGCGCCTTCGCGACATCTTCGGCATTGGCCGACAGGAACAGATGTGCACCAAAGGCGGGAATATAGCCATAGGGCGACATGCCGCTGGTAAAGGCTGCCCGGGTGATATTCAGGTGATGTTGGGCAATCGAGTTGAAGATGCGCAGTCCTGTGTCGGCGCTGTTTTGCGACAGCAGGATGACCTCGACGAGTGGTTCATCCGGGGAAGCATCGTTGATAGCCAGCAATTTTCTGACCAGAGGGAAGCCGAAGCCTGGTTCGAGGATTTCGTCTTCATGTTCGATCTGGTAGCGGCAAAAGGCTTCCTTGCCTTCCGTCTCGAAAATACGGTGTGATTCGTCCAGGTCGAAAAGGGCTCTGGAGGAAATGGCAACGACCAGTTTCTGTTTGTCAGGCATCGAATCTCAAATCATCAGGGTATCCATCAAGTCTATCATGAATTCCATCTCTTCATCGTCTACGACAGTCCAGCCGGAGAAGCCCAGGCTGTTCAGAACCCCTTTGCCTTTTTCCGTAGTGGACATCGCGGTGAGGAGATTCTGCATTTCTGCCCGTCTTTGCAGCAAACTGGGGCCTGCCAGCAGGGAATGATGAATCACGCTGATCTGACTGTCGGGTACCATGTGATTATATTCCAAAAAGGAGTTATCCTTTGTTCCGAACCCGCCAGATATTGAACGACTGGCTCACGCAAAACCTGGAGGAAGCATAACGCCATGGTTATCCATC
>JANEMG010000188.1 GCA_024511045.1 Gammaproteobacteria bacterium
GCTGCTGCATCCCGCATTGGCCGGTTTCGTTTGATTGTCAATTTCCGCTGCCTGGAAGCGAGTTGTAAGCTGTCGCCATGATTGAAATCAAGAAGCTGCTGCGCTCGGACATCCGCTATGCCTGCGGTGAGACTTATTTCAACCGGGGACGCAACTATTTCGATGCGGGCCGGGTGTTGTCCCTGGAAGTTACCGAAGAATCGGATCACCAGGTGGCTTTTCGCTCCACCGTTTCCGGGCGGAGCCGCAGCACCTACCAACAATTGGTGAGCATCACCTGGAGCCCCAATTATACTTCCGCGGACATCGAAGGCACCTGCACCTGTCCGGTGGCGATCGACTGCAAACACGTTGCCGCTGCCTGTCTGGCCTTTCAGGTGCGGGACAAAAACCCCGAAAAGACAGGCGCCGCCGCCACACCGGCCTGCATGACCTGGCTGGACAATCTGCACGAGGAAGCCAATGAGCGGGCATTGTCTGCCGCGCGGCAACATGAATTCATCGCCTATCTGCTGAAGCCAGGCAAGCAGCCATATCAATTCACGGTGGAACTGGTCATTACCTGGAAGAAACAGGGCGGGGGGCTGGCCAAGGGGCGGAAAACCTCTTTGAGCAATCTGCATTTCGGCTATTCCGGCCATTCCCTGACCCAACCCGAGGACCGTGAAATCGGCAAACTGCTTTCCGTGCTGGCCGGCGGTTATCAAAGCAGCCTGATATTCACCGGGATCACCGGCTATCTGGCAGTGACCCGGATGCTGCAGACCGGGCGGCTGTTTTGGCAGAATCTGGACAAACCACCATTGCGCGGCGGGGAAGAGCGGCGGCATCGTTTCGTCTGGAGCAGCGATGCCAAGGACAATCAGCGTCTGCGCGTGCAAATAGAGCTTGAAGCCATGCTCCTGCTCACCGACCCGCCTCTCTATCTGGATGTCCGCGAGGGTATTCTGGGACCGATGGACGACTTCGCGATGGGCTATGGGCAATTGCAAAAAATCCTTGCCCTTCCCGAGATCCCCGCCGAATACGCAGAGCAGTTCAGTGAGCGGCTGCTCATCGAGCAGCCCGACCTGCCGCTGCCGCCGCCCCGGGAGATCGAGGTTGTCGACGTCAGTGATGTGCACCCGCAGCCGGTACTGACATTGTACGGTATCCAGCTGCACGAGCAGTACCAGCATTACATGGGGCTCAGCTTCAGCTATGGCGACTGGGAAATCCCGCCCCTGCTCAAGGAGAAGCGGGTGGTGGTCAAGACGGAAGATGGCTTGCTCCGGATCCAGCGGGATCTCGAAGAAGAGCTGTCCCATATACAGCTGTTGACGCAACAGGGCTTCGTTACGGTCCGGGATCAGCAGGCTGAAAAGCTGGTTTTTTTCAGTCCGGACAGGGATTCAGTGCTGGAAAGCGTCAATCGCTGGCGGGAATTCATCGACAGGCAGGTTCCGGAACTGCAGCGCCTGGGCTGGAATATCGACATCGATAGCAGTTTCCTGCTGGATTTCCAGGAGGTCGATGCCTGGGACGCGGAAATCGACAGCAGCGGCAACGACTGGTTCGAGATCCAGTTCAAGGTAGAGATCGATGGCAAGCCGGTGCCTTTGCTGCCCTTGATCCTGGAGGTGCTGGATGAGTTCGATCCCGAGGAACTGCCGGAAACGATCGTTATCCCTGCCGAAGAACATAAGTTCATTTCCCTGCCCGGAAAAAAAGTGCAGCCGTTTCTGGAAATCCTGTTCGAGCTGTTCGACCGCAGCAGCGAAACACCCGAGGGAGCATTGCGTCTGTCGCGTTACGATGCCTCCGCCCTGGCGGACATCGAGACCCAGACAGAAGGGCTGTTTTCCCTGAGCGGCGGGGAGGCGCTGCGCGAACTCGGGCGGAAAATAAAGAACTTTTCCGGTATCCGGGAAGTGCCCCCTCCTGCGGGCCTGCAGACCCAGCTGCGCCATTATCAGCAGCAGGGCCTGAACTGGCTGCAGTTCCTGTGCGAATACGAACTGAACGGCATCCTCGCCGACGATATGGGCCTTGGTAAAACCGTGCAGACGCTGGCGCACCTGCTGCTGGAAAAACAGGCGGGGCGCATGACGGCGCCCTCTCTGATCATCGCACCGACCAGTCTGATGGGCAACTGGCGGCGGGAAGCCGAGCGTTTTACCCCGGATCTGCGGGTATTGGTGCTGCAAGGACCAGAGCGCGGCAGGTTCTTCGATTCCCTGCCTGACTACGACCTGGTTCTGACCACCTATCCGCTGCTGCCCAGGGACGAACAGTCCCTGTTGGCCCATGCCTATCATTACCTGGTTCTGGATGAAGCGCAGATCGTCAAGAACCCCCGTGCCAAGGCGGCGCGCATCATCCGCAAAATCGATGCGACGCACCGGCTCAGCATTACCGGCATGCCGATGGAGAATCACCTGGGAGAGTTGTGGGCGCAGTTCGATTTTTTGATGCCGGGATTTCTTGGCAGCCAGCAGCAGTTCAAGAAAATCTACCGCACGCCCATCGAAAAACACCAGGATTCCCAGCAGCGCAGCCGGCTGGTGCGTCGCATCAGGCCGTTCATGCTGCGCCGCAGCAAGCAGGAAGTGGCGGCCGAACTGCCGCCGAAGACGGAAATCATCCGCTCCGTGCCGCTCTATGAAAAGCAGGCAGCGCTCTATGAAAGCATCCGCCTGAGCATGGAAAAGAAGGTCCGGGAGAGCATCGCCAATAAAGGCTTGTCGCGAAGTCATATCACGATTCTGGACGCCCTGCTGAAACTGCGCCAGACCTGCTGTGATCCCCGTACGCTGAGTCTGAAGCAGGCGCAGAACATCAAGCAATCGGCGAAGCTGGATCTGCTCATGGAGCTGCTGCCGGAACTGCTGGAGGAGGGCCGGCGCATCCTGCTGTTTTCCCAGTTTACCCGCATGCTGGCCTTGATCGAGACCAGGTTTCAGGAGCAGAAGATTACCTACAGCAAGCTGACCGGGCAGACCCGCTACCGGGAGCGGGCCATAGAAAGTTTTCGCAGCGGCGAGGTCGATGTATTCCTGATCAGCCTGAAGGCCGGGGGCGTCGGTCTGAATCTGACCGAGGCGGACACGGTGATTATCTATGATCCCTGGTGGAATCCGGCCGTGGAGAGTCAGGCCAGCGACCGCGCTCACCGCATCGGCCAGGACAAGCCGGTATTCGTGTACAAGCTGATCACCGAAAATACCGTGGAAGAGAAGATTCTGGCCATGCGGGAAAAGAAACGGCAGCTGGCGGAAAGCGTCTATCAGGATGGTGGAAAAGAGAAATCCCTGCAGCTCAGCGCCGAGGATCTCGATGCCCTGTTCGAGCCGCTGGCTTAGGCGTATGTCGGGCTTCGTGCCTCAGCCCGACCGGCATAAAAAATTTTGACAAAGGATACACCCATGGAAGCCATCATCCGACTGAGCGCCTTTTTTGGCATCCTGCTGATCATGATCGGCTGGGAATTTTTACGGCCGCGGCGCAAACTGCTGTTGCGCCGGCTGTAGCGCTGGCCGATCAACCTGGGCCTGGGATTGCTCAACAGCAGCCTGCTGCGCATCGCTGCGGGCGGCATTGCCTACCAAAGCGCCGCAACGGCCGCGCTGCATTCCTGGGGACTGCTAAACCAAATTGCCGTGCCGCCCTGGCTGGGCATTCTGACAACGCTGCTGTTTCTGGATTTCGCCATCTACGGGCAGCATGTCCTGTCCCACAAATGGTCTCTGCTGTGGCGCCTGCACCAGGTACATTATACCGACCTGGATTTCGATGCGACCACGGCGATCCGCTTTCATCCGCTGGAAATCATCGTCTCCATGGCCTACAAGATTTTCTGCATCGTCCTGATCGGCGCGCATCCGGTGGCTGTCATCGCCTTTGAAATCATCCTCAACGGCTGCGCGATCTTCAACCACAGCAATGTCTATATTCCTTTGGCCATCGACAGAAAATTGCGCTGGCTGCTGGTAACGCCGGATATGCATCGCATTCACCATTCGACGCTGCCGGCGGAAACCGACAGCAATTATGGTTTCTCCATTTCCTGCTGGGACAGGCTCTGCAGGACCTACCGGGCAGACCCTGAACAGCCGCACGCGAACATGGCTATCGGTCTGGCGCCCTATCGCCGGCAATCGGAGCTGACTTTCGGCAGATTGCTGCTGCTGCCCTTTCGGCCGCTGCGCAGACGCTGAAGGCGTCATTCTGAAAATTCTCCATCCTCATCCGCTGCTGCAGGAGAGAGAACGGCAATGCCGTCTGGCAAGCCCAGTCGGGATGACAAGAAGCAGATGATTTCAGTAAAGCCGAGGGTCAAGCTTATTCAGGAATTTTTATTTTCCGGTAGCCCGCCTGAGCTGGTATTCTTTAGCCGGGCAATCCAAACCTAATATCATCGAGAGGAAAAAATCATGTCGTTGTTGAGTTCGCTGTTGAAAAAACGCAAGTTGAATTCCGCCATCAGGCAAACCGAAGCCGCCCGGAAGAGTACCGGAAAGAATGCCGATATGCTGTTCAAGGAAGCCTATCGCAGCTATCAGGAAGCGGTCGTGGGCGATCCCCTGCTGGTGGAGGCCTTGTACAACTGGGGATACGCGCTGTTGCACCAGGCAAAAACAAAAGACGGGGCTGATGCGATCGAGCTGCTGCAGGAAGCCAATGACAAATTCGCCTTCTGCATGACTGTGCATCCCAAACATATGGGAGCGGCAATCGACTGGGGGGTGGCCTTGATGGAACTGGCCAGAGCCAGGGGGGTCGATGCCCAGGATGCCTTGTATACGATGGCCCAGGAGAAATTCCTGCTCGCCGAGTCCATTCAGGACGGCTGTGCTTCCTACAACCTGGCTTGTCTGTACAGCATCCGGAATGAACCGGAGTCGTGTCAGGAGGCGCTGGAAAAAGCCCGGGATCATGGCAGCCTGCCGGATGAACAGGAAATCGTCAGCGATTCCGATCTGGGCAATGTCCAGGATGAAGCCTGGTTTGCGGCATTTCTGGAAACCCTGCAGGCACCGCAGGTCGAGGAGACGGAACAGGCGGAGGATGCATCCGGGGAGGACGAGACTGCCCCTGAAGCGGCGCAAGACAGGGAAGATGCGCAGGACGATGCCAAAAAAGACCCGCCGGATGCGGCAGCGAAGGACAGTTGAACGGGCGCGCAGCTGACCTGAAGGCCGGCTGCATTCCCGCGTGGAGCATGTGAAGTGGCTACACTAAACCGGACACACAAACTGAAGTAAAATGAACAGAAAAAAGGGTGTCCAAAATGAGTAAAGAAAAACCAAAAATCTATCCACCGGAATTCAGGGAATCCTCCGTCA
>JANEMG010000189.1 GCA_024511045.1 Gammaproteobacteria bacterium
TCACCCCGCCAGGGATGGCGGGATGAAATCCACGGGCTGTCCACACGGAGTCCGCAGTTCAATGGCTAAAAAGGGGCTTTTTTACCCACAGATATCACTGAAGAGCCTAAATAGTTAGTGTCCGTCTATAAATGGCGGGCGCCAACCCGGCACAGTAATGGGTGTTAACAGACTCTAACTATTCATTATCCAGGTTTTGGCTGATTTTGTTATAGACCTTTTGTAGTGCCCCTTGATTATTAAGCACAAATGCCTGACCGCGCTCGGCCAGCCGCTTTCTTTGCCGGGCATCTCCCAGCAGGACTTGCGTCTGCTCGAGCAATTCGGCGGCATCCCGGCACTGCACGGCAGCATCTGCAGCAAGCAATCCTTTGGCAATATCCCTGAAGTTATGCATGTGCGGTCCAAACATCACTGGAACAGCCAACGCCGCAGGCTCGAGCACATTGTGACCACCCACAGGAACCATGCTGCCTGCCACGAAAGCCAGATCGGCTGCGGCATAGAGCATTTTCAGCTCACCCATGGTATCGGCTACATAGACATCCGTCTGCTGCTGGCAGGGTTTGCCTTCAGTACGCAGCAGCACACGAAAATGTTCGCGTAGCGCCAGGTTTTTTACCTCGGAAAATCTTTCCGGATGCCTGGGCACCAGCATCAGCAGCAATTGCGGAAAAACCTGCTTCAATTGCCGGTAGCAGGAAAGGAAAATCTCGTCTTCCCCTCTGTGGGTACTGGCAACGATCCAGACCAACCGCCCGGGAAAAACCGTTGCTTTCAGCAGCGCCCCTTGGGCACGTATTTCTTCCGGTATATCCAGATCGAATTTAATGTTTCCAGTGACGGAAACACCGTTTTCTCTGGCTCCCAACGCTATGAATCTTGCGGCATCCTCTGTAGTCTGTGCGGCAATGCTGTTTACCCGGGCCAGGCAGAAATGCACCAGGGATGGTATTTTTTGATAGCGGCGAAAGGATTTGTCCGACAGCCTGGCGTTGGCAATCATCAGGGGGATGTTGTTTTTCCTGCATTGACTGAATAAATTTGGCCAGATTTCTGTTTCCATGATGACCGCCATGACCGGCCGGAAATGCTCCATAAAGCGCTGCACGGCACCGGGGAGATCATAGGGCAGGTAGACATGCTCGACCTTTTCCTCCAGCACGGCTTTCACCCTGCTGGAACCGGTCGGCGTGGTCGTGGTGACCAGCACCTTGCTGTCTGGACGTTTCTCCAGCAACAGCCGCACCAAAGGGAAAAGCGATTCCGCTTCCCCTACCGACACGGCATGAAACCAGACGACACCCTGTCGGTGGGAATGGTGATAGAAGGCAAAGCGTTCCGACCAGCGGCGCCAATATGCGGGCGCCTTGATGCCACGCCACAGCAGGCGCGCTAAAACGAAAGGGGTCAGCAGGTATAAAATGGAAGAATAAAAAACCCGCATGGGTTCAGACCTGTTTTTTACGACAGCACAGGCCATCGGAAAAAAGCAGACTACGCCGCTTCGGAATCAGCGGCAAATTCAATGCGGCTGATTCAGCCATTGCATGTATGACTGAACGCCCTGTTCCACGGATTTGAAGGCATGCTCGCAACCAACCGCTCTCAGATGGCTGAGATCGGCTTCGGTATAGCTCTGGTAATGCCCTTTGAGATGCTCGGGAAAGGGAATGTATTCAATTTCGCCTCTGCCATGGTAAGCAATGACGGCATTGGCCACATCGTTGAAGGTCTGGCTTTTCCCGGTACCAACGTTGAAAATACCCGATATTTCCGGGTGCTCCATGAACCACAGATTGATATCGACGACATCCCCGACAAAAACGAAATCCCTCCGCTGTTCCCCATCGGCATAACCGTCACAACCCTGAAACAGACGTAGCTTACCCGTTTCCAGCAGTTGTCCGTTCAGATGATAGGCGACACTGGCCATGCTCCCCTTATGCGCCTCCCGCGGCCCATAGACATTGAAATAACGCAGCCCGACGACCTGGGCCTGCAGTTTTGGCAAAAAGCGGCGCAGGTACTGGTCGAACTGGAATTTGGAATAGCCGTAGACATTCAACGGAGCTTCATGCACCAGTTCTTCCTTGAAGGTCCGACCGGTTCCATACACAGCGGCACTGGAAGCATAAATGAAAGGAATACGATGGGCCTGGCAATAATGAAACAAAATCTTCGTATATTCAAAGTTGTTGTTCATCATGTAGCGTCCATCCCATTCGGTCGTGGCCGAGCAGGCCCCTTGATGAAAGACCGCCTGGATGGCTTCTGGCGGAAATCCTCCATTCTGTACTTTGTCCAGAAAGGTTTCCTTATCCAGATAATCGGCAATGTCGCAGCCGACCAAGTTTTTGAACTTGACACCATTGTGCAGATTATCCACACCCAGGACATCGGTATAACCTCGCGCGTTCAGAGCCAGAACGAGATTGCTGCCTATGAATCCGGCCCCGCCAGTGACGATGATCATCGCTGCAGTGCGTCAGGACTGTTCGGCAACGACCTTGATGGGCAATGTCACCACGACATCGGTATGCAGATTGATATCGATATCATATTCGCCAATGTGGCGTATCACACCCTCCGGCAGGCGCACTTCGTGTTTCTCCACTTTTGCACCGGCCTGGGTAATGGCATCGGCAATATTCTGTGTGCCGACAGATCCGAACAGCTTCCCTTCATCACCAGCCTTTTGCGTAATGACGATCTCCAGTTTGGAAATGGCGTCGGCCCGTGCCTGTGCTGCTGCCAGTTTTTCCGCTGCGGCTTTTTCCAGTTCGGCGCGGCGCTGTTCAAACTCGGCCAGTCTTTCCTGCGTCGCCAGAACCGCCTTGCCCTGTGGAACCAGGTAGTTTCTACCATAACCTGGTTTAATGGTCACTCTGTCACCCAGGTTGCCCAGGTTCGCTATCTTTTCCAGAAGTATAACTTCCATCGTTGCAGTACCTCTTTTGTTCCCGGTTTCGACCGGATAATTAGCGCCTGATTCAGACGCTGGATTGATTTGAAAACTTGTTGCGCAGATTCAGCCAGGTATCCCCCAGACCAATCAATGCGACGGGTATCAACGCATGGGGAATCATGAATATCAGTATGTAAAACAGCGGCAGCATATAACGTTTCGCCTGCCAGGATGAAATCACCACGTGCAGCACCGCCGTACCGATGAACGTGAAGAGCACAAACAACAGCACCGTGACATTCCAGGCCATTTCCGACAGATTGCCGCTGCCGGCCAGTGCCACGATGACGATGCCCATACTGGCAATCGACAATGCCGGCTGAATCCTGAGTGCCAGATATTCCCGGCGAAAACCGCCAGGATTATACAGCACGGCCTGCCACCAACGCCCCAGCAGCAGCCCCAGCAGCAGACCAGAAACGGATCCGGCTGCTACGACGCCTGTCATATAATGTGCAAATACCGCAATGGATCGTTTCACATCATCCACGGGAACGTCAGGTGCCTCCAGCATCGGGGCCATCATTTGCAGAAGAGCGGCGTTCCACACCCGTGCAGGTTCATCATTGAAGAGATAAAAACCGATCACTCCAACAATACCAAGCAATACGGCTATCTCAAAAGCCAGCGACAACTGCCGCCCCTCTCTTAAAACGATGGAAATGGCCCAAACGGGCAGCCACAGCACCAGCCCATAGCCAAGCGCGAACAGGTAATTGCCCAGCAGAAAAAAACCCAGCACGCCTGTCGCGACACTGGAAATCAGCAGCACCAGCAAACCTTCGAAGGCTCCCTTGCGCAAGGTCACCAGAGCAACGGCGGCGGAGCTGACGATACTGACAGGAGGCAGCTTGAGTGACAGCAAAGCCAGAATCGCCGCGACGATCATCGCCTGCCATCGACCCCGCATGATAAATGCCGCCAAACCCTTCACGTCACCTCCCAGCCTGCGCAACTGTCTGCTTGCTGATTATTTGTGCGCGTCGCAAAACGGCAGCAGTGCGATATAGCGGGCACGCTTGATCGCCGTTGCCAGTTGCCTTTGATATTTGGCACTGGTGCCGGTTATCCGGCTGGGAACGATTTTCCCGGTTTCGGTGATAAAGTCTTTTAAAGTGTCCAGATCCTTGTAATCGATCTGCTCTGCCCCTTCAATACTGAAGCGACAATATTTTTTACGTCTGATATAACGTGCCATAGTGATTATCCTCTTTCTGGAGTATGTTTATTCGGAAGCCTTTACAGCATCTTCATCAGGAATATTCTGCCCAGTCTCGCTGCCGGCGCTTTCCGTCTTTGCAGATGCCTCTGCAGCCGCGGCCTTGGCTGCTTCCTCTTCCGCCTGTTTTTGTTTCGCCTCGACATTGGCCTTGTGTTCTTCTGCCGCAGCCGCAGCAATTGCAGACGGTTCGGTCACCGCCTCTTTCTGCAGCAATGTCATGCTGCGCAGAATGGCATCGTTGAAACGAAAACCAGTCTCCAGTTCTGCCAGTGTTTCCTGATCACATTCAATATTCATCAGTACATAATGTGCCTTGTGGATCTTGTTGATCGGATAGGCCAACTGCCGGCGCCCCCAATCCTCCAGACGATGAATTTTTCCCGATGCCTGTTCGATTGTGGCACGGTAACGGTCGATCATCGACTGAACCTGAGAACTCTGGTCAGGATGAACTAAAAAGACAATTTCATAATGTCGCATAATTTCCCCTTGTGGTTGCTGCCTCCCGACCCAAGCCGGTGAAGCAAGGAGCCCAATACTCCAAAAAACTGTACATTTTACTTTTTTATCCGCCTTTTGCAAAGCTTTATATCTTTACTGTGTTAGCCCAAAGCTGTAATGTCCCTTTATCCAATTCTAAAATGACCCTTTTTGGTTTCAGGAGGGGCGATGGCTTTGCCGCAGATGCTGGCGCCAATTTAAACAAAGGGGATTCGTTGCGGTTAAGTAGATTCCCTAAACTTTCGCCCCTCCCTCAAGCAGCCTGGTTCACAAAAAGCTACCTGATTACCCACAAGCTCCAGCCATTTCCCAAAATGAAAAACAGCGGTCAAGCAATGCCAAGTCATGGCTGTCATGCTGCTCTTATCAATACAAAACGGGTGTTGCAGTGATGTCGGGAAGACCAATAAAGTGTCATTTCGACGGCAGGAGAAATCCTGGGCGCCATGGCAACGTGCCAACGCTCAAGATCCCTGCTTGTACAGCACCTATTTTCCTATTAAGAGAGCCATATGCAAAACTAAAAATTGATTTTGGCTGGTTGAATGCTGCGCACCCTGTGGATGCGAATGATTCTCAATAATTACGTATTTCTATGGTGGATCCATTCTCCCGTCCAATATT
>JANEMG010000190.1 GCA_024511045.1 Gammaproteobacteria bacterium
TGGAAGCCGCTCTGGATCGTGGATTTTCCAATGTTCGACTGGGATGAGGGTCAGCAGCGCTGGAACGCGATTCACCATCCTTTCACCGCGCCGAAGAATTCCATTGAGGAATTGCAGCGCGATCCCGGCCATACCCTTTCCCGGGCCTATGATCTGGTGCTGAATGGCACGGAACTGGGCGGCGGCTCGATTCGTATCCACAAGCCGGACATGCAGAAAGCAGTGTTCGAACTGCTGGGGATTGGCGAGGAGGAAGCACAGCAGAAATTCGGTTTTCTGCTGGAAGCCCTGAAATATGGCTGTCCGCCGCATGGCGGCATCGCTTTTGGTCTGGACCGGCTGGTCATGCTGATGACCGGCGCCAGTTCCATTCGGGAAGTAATTGCTTTCCCCAAGACCCAAAGCGCCTCCTGCCCGTTGATCGATGCACCGGCGATCGTCAACGATGCGCAATTGCGCGAACTGGGGATCAAGCTGCGCGGCAGGAAAAGCAAGACGGAAAGTTGACGGCGTTGGGGTTCCTGTCATCACCCCGACCTGCATTTACCCCGGAAATCAAACATTGAACGGTCAATCGCTATGAACCATGTCGCTCTACCCATTCAGGATTATGCGTTGCTCGACGATGCGCAATGCGAATCGCGCATCGTTGCCGCGAAACAGAAGCTGGGTTCCCGCTGCATCGTTCTCGGCCACCATTATCAGCGGGACGAGGTGTTCCGGCATGCGGACATCAGCGGCGATTCCTTGAAGCTGTCGCGGGAAGCCGCGCAGTCGGAAGCCGACTACATCGTGTTTTGCGGCGTACATTTCATGGCCGAGGTTGCGGACATCCTGTCCAGACCGGAGCAGCACGTGTTTCTGCCGGATCTTGCCGCCGGCTGTTCCATGGCCGACATGGCCAATCGCGTCAATGTGGAGAAATGCTGGCAGGAGCTGTCCCAGGTCATCGACGCCGATGCCAGCGTCACGCCGGTGACCTACATCAATTCCGCCGCGGATCTGAAGGCCTTCTGCGGGCGTCATGACGGCATCGTCTGCACCTCCTCCAATGCCCGGAAAATTCTGCAGTGGAGCTTCGAAAAGCGGGAAAAAGTGCTGTTCTTTCCCGACCAGCATCTGGGACGCAACACCGGCTATGCGATGGGGATTCCCTTGTCGGAAATGGTGGTCTGGGATTTCACCAAACCCATGGGCGGACTGACCGAAGAGCAGATCCACAAGGCAAAGATCATCCTCTGGAACGGCTTTTGTTCGGTGCATCAGATATTTCAGCCGGAACAGATCGATGCCTTCCTGGAACGTTATCCGGAAACAAGAGTCATTGCCCATCCGGAAGCGAGCTTCGAAGTATGCCAGAAAGCGCATGAAGTCGGCTCGACCGAATACATCATCAAGACCATCATGGAGGCTCCTGCCAACACGCGCTGGCTGGTCGGCACCGAACTCAATCTGGTCAACCGTCTGCACGAGCAATGCAGCTGCCAGGGCAAGCATGTACACTTCATGTCCCCGACGGTCTGCATGTGTTCGACGATGTTCCGCACCGACCCCCAGCATCTGGCCTGGATGCTGGAAAATCTGGCGGCAGGGCATGAAGTCAACCGGATTGTCGTCGCCGATGAAGAGGCGCGCCCGGCACGTCTGGCATTGGACAACATGCTGGCATTGTAGCGGGGTTGTCGGGGGGTAACTTGTCGGGGTTCGTTCCTCACCCCGACTTGCGTTCTTCCCTTTTTGCTCTTTCCAGCTTGTCCTTGTACATCATCTGATCCGCCAGATGGATCAGCTGCAGGGGGTCGTCGGTCTGCTCGGGATACATGGCGATACCGATACTGGCACTGATGGACAGATTCAGTTCATTGATCTCTATGGGTTTTTCAATTTGCTTGCGGATTTTATCGGCAATCTGGCGTATTGTTTCACTGCTGGCGACTTTGCTGATCAGCACCAGGAATTCGTCCCCGCCGAGGCGCACCGCGATGTCGTCCTTTCTCAGGCAGCGCTGAATTCTTTGCGCGGTGGTTTGCAGGACGATGTCACCAATGCGATGGCCATAGCGATCGTTGATTTGTTTGAATCTTTCCAGATCCAGGAACAGTGCGGCAAGAGAGATTTCTGTTGCGGGATTTTCGATTTGTGCGCTGAGGTATTCCTTCAGCAGATTGCGGTTGGGCAGGTTGGTCAGGGCGTCGTAGTTCGCCAGCAGTGCCAGGCTGGCCTCCTGTCTGCTGCGCAGCATGTCCCGTTCATAGCGGCGCATGATGAACAGCCGGATAAAAAGAAATATCATCAGCGCCGCGGCCAGTATAAACAGGATAATCTCCAATGACATGGATTCGATACCAAACTGCTTTTCCATTTGCAATATCAGACCATTGCGGCCTTCTTCCAGGCTGGTCCGGTAGCTCACCACGGGCAGAGGGTTGAGACTGGCAACCGTTTTGTTGATCAGTTGCCCGGAAGGGTCGGAAGGTTGTCTGGAATTGTGATGGATCAGAATACTCGTGGACTTGTCCAGCAGGGCATCGATGTTTGCCAGCAGTTGATCGGCCAGCAGAACGATCAGCACCAGATAGTTCGGCTGCAGCGGTCGCGCATTTTTCATTCTGCGGTGATTCTGCAGTGAGGATACCGGCAGAAACATCAAGTAGGCCTTGTCACCCTCGATCAGCCGGAATGGCACGCTGGTCTGATATGTTCCCGTCTTGATGGCTCTTTGCAATGGCTTTCTGATGTGTTCGTGGGAGGTCAGGTCCAGCCCCAGGACTTGCCTGGATGCTTCACGCAAGGGATACTGATAGATCAGCGGAAAGTAATAGGGTTTTTGCGGCAGGGCTTTCCAGGTACGCTCGTCTGCATAGTCGAAGGCCTTGATAGCGAAGTCCGGAGAGATGATGTTCTTCTGTTTCCGGATGAAACCGTGGATTTCGGTTGCCTTGACGCGTTGCGCGACTTCGAAGAGAAAAATGTGCGGAAAGCGTTCATGAATCTGCGCGCAATATTGCGTGATGCGCTCGCGGTCGAACCGGTCCAGAGCGGCAATGAAGGCGGAAAACCCTTCCAGTACCGCTTCGTTCTCCTTGATGCGCGATTTGATATGCTGTTCCGTATGATAGGCCTGCATGTAAAAATCGTTCTTGAAGCGCTGGTAATCCATGACCAGCACCAGCGCCAGCAAGATAACGGTCAACAATGCCCAGCCAGTGGTCAGGATAAGATACAGGCTGTGCTTGTCGGCATCACAGGAGCGCCGATGGTGATCGAAGGTAATGTTATGGGTCGCTGTTGCTTGTCGTTTGGCATCAGTGCAGCCTGCAGGCATTAAGGACAACGATTGGCATGGTCGTCAGAAAGATGTTGCCTGATTACGTATGACTCTCAGCCATGCAGATAGCGCAATATGCATGTTCATCCCGACGGCAGGAGGGATCTTGAAAGCCATGAGCGATGCAGGGACGTCCAGGATTTCTCCCGTTGGACGAAATGACGATGAAACTGTGAAGATTTGCCCTTGGTCGAACACGGTAATCAATATGGAATTGGCTGAAGCTTGTGGGTAATCAGGTACGCTTCAAGGTTATTCTTTGACGGCAAGAATACAGGCAAAATTGAGCCAGCGAAAGTATGTGTCGTATTGCTGGAAGCCGCAACGCTCCAGCAGGGCATAATTTTCATCCAGACGATAGGGGACCAGGACATTTTCCAGCGCTTCCCGTTTGCGCAGGTTTTCCGTGTCGGAGTAGCCGCTTTGGGAGGTTTTGTAATGCAGATAATGCCGGATGAACAGGCGGTTTAGAACGGAATCTTTGCCCAGTACCTTCTCCGATAAAAAGAATGCCCCGCCCGGCTTCAGTGCGGCATAAATTCTGCGCAGCAGGATTTCCCGATCTATCGGGCGAACGAACTGCAGCGTCCAGTTCATGATCACGACATCGCAGCGGGGAACTTCCGGAAGTCGGCTCAAGTCGGCATTGAGCAATTCGATACGCTCGGACTCGACCAGGTCGGCGAGTTTCGCGCGGGCCTTGTCCAGCATCGGATCCGAGTTGTCATAGCCGACGAATTTTACCGTATCCGGACAATTCGGGTGTTTCGAGATCAGATCGATGGTGGTTCCGGTCGAACAACCCAGATCACAGACCAGGCTGTCATCGGCGGCGATGAAATCCATGATCAACTCGGTCTGCATGCGCTGGGTTTCGTTGTAATAGGGGACGCTGCGGGACACCATGTCGTCGAAAATCTGAGCGACACGCGCATCGAAAGTGAAATCCTCGACCTTGTCCTGCTGTAAAAACATCTTGTCTTGTTTGCTCATCTTTCAGTTTCGTATGGAGATTGCTGTTTGGTTGCCGGTATGCTCAGGAGCTGCGCAGCGACTTGATGCGTTCGGTTTTCTTCAGGAATCGGGCTATGGCCCAGGCGCTGGTAAAGAAGACTGCCAGTGTGATCAACAACGACTGGTAATCGTCCAGGCGGTTGCCGAGATGCAGCTTCCAGGCAATCAGCGCCAACGGTATCATAGATGATATATAGATGGTGCCGTATTCCTTGGTGATGACTCCCGGCCAGTCGAAGTGATATTCCCTGATGGTGTCACGCAGACCTTCGACCCTTGGGATCCAGCGGGGTACATTGGCGCAATAGGCCAGGTAGCCATCCTTGAATTTTTCCTGCAGAAAACACTCTTCACTATGCACGATCAGGCGATAGAAGCCCAGGAAAAAGATCGAACCGACCAGTATCGCCATCAAGTTCCCGGAAACCAGCAGGCAGCCTTCGGCAAGCAGCAGGTTGCCAAGGTACATGGGGTTTCGGGTGTGGGCGAAAATACCGCCGGTCACCAGGTCTTCGGCATGGATTTTTCTGTTTTTACCGCCGCGGATGATGTAGTCGAGCCCGATCGTCAGCATGCGCAGCGTTTGCCCCAGAACGATCAGCAGCAGGCCGATGGGCAAAAACAGATCGCCGGGCCGGTCGCCCATGGGAACCGGCGGCCAGAGCAGCAGCAGAATGACGATCACGGTTGGGACGAAGGCATTGCGGATATGAAACAGATACTGTCCCAGACGACTCAATTGGTCTGACATCGAAAATCCTTGATTGTTGTTGAAATGAGGGTTCTGGCAGCAAATTACGCGGAAAGTCTGCCTGAAGAGAACAGCGGCAAACAGGAGTTGGAAAAGAGGAACGATCAATCCGAAAATCACTATAAATTGACAAATGAGCCATATGCAAAACTAAAAATTGATTTTGGCTGGTTGAATGC
>JANEMG010000011.1 GCA_024511045.1 Gammaproteobacteria bacterium
GGATCCACCATAGAAATACGTAATTATTGAGAATCATTCGCATCCACAGGGTGCGCAGCATTCAACCAGCCAAAATCAATTTTTAGTTTTGCATATGGCTCAAGCAATTAAATTTTCTAGTAATATGTATAAAAAAAGGTAACTACTCACCCATAGTGAAAGAAGCCCCTATGGGTGGTCTGTGGAGGAAGTGTCTTTGGCAGGGATGCCAAAGTCAAGCCTGCAGGGATGTATTCACGGCGTCTTCCGGAACAGACTACCCATAAGGGCCCGAGCAGTTACAACAAAAGTAACAATACAAAATAGGTGCTGCACCAACGGGAGAAATCTTGAACGCCCCCCCGCATCGCTTATGGCTTTCAAGATCCCTCCTACCGTCGGGATGACATTAATTTTGTGCATCTGCAGGGCTGAGAATGATACGTAATCAGGAAATCAATTGCTCAGAATGCTGATCCCTTTCAACAGATTCAGCGCCTCGTGCAGTGCGTAATCCTTGATTTCGGACTGCTCCGGATCGCCTTCTTCGGCAGCCCTGGGCTTTTTCTTGCCATTGCCATTTTCCAGATGCCGTGACAGATCGGCCTCCTTGACCGGCTGAAACACCGGCTTGTCCAGGGCTTCCAGTTTCAGCCGGGACAAATGAATATCCGGCTCGATCCCCTCCGCCTGAATGGAACGCCCGGATGGCGTATAGTAGCGGGCCGTGGTCAGCTTCACGGCGCCGCCGTTACTGGTCGGCAAAATGGTCTGCACCGACCCCTTGCCAAAGGATTTCTCACCCATGATCACGGCCCGCTTATGATCCTGCAGCGCTCCCGCGACAATTTCCGAAGCGGAAGCGGAACCGGCATTGATCAGGACCACGATCGGCGCACCGTCGAGCACATCGTCGGGTGCGGCGCTGAACTTCATTTCCGAATCCTTGATACGCCCCTCGGTATAGACGATCAGACCGCTTTTCAGAAAGGCGTCGCTGACCGCGACAGCGGCATTCAGGACGCCGCCGGGATTGTTGCGCAAATCCAGCACCAGCCCCTTCAATTGGCCATCATTCCCCTTTTTCAGATCCCTGACGGCCTTTTTCACGCTGTTGCCGGTCCGGGACTGAAAACTGCTGATCCTGATATAGCCGAAGCCCTTCTCCAGGGTTCGCTGCTTGACGCTTTTCACCTTGATGATGGCCCGGGTGATGGTAAAGTCCAGCGGCGCCTCTTCCCCCTCCCTGACCACGGTCAGCTTTATCTTGCTGCCCGGTTCACCGCGCATGATCTTGACCGCCTCCATCAGGCTCATCCCCTTGACCGGCTTTTCATCCAGGCGGATAATCAGATCCCCGGCCTGCATACCCGCCTTTTGCGCCGGCGTATCATCGATGGGAGCAACGACCTTGACGAAGCCATCCTCCATCGTCACCTCGATGCCCAGGCCGCCAAATTGGCCGGTCGTGCCGACCTTGAGCTCCTTGTACTGTTCACTGTCAAGATAGGCCGAATGTGGATCCAGTTCGGTGAGCATGCCGCGTATCGCACCCTCCAGCAATTTCTTGTCGGAAACCGGTTCGACATAGTCTTTCTTGATGCGGCCAAAGATTTCCGTAAAGGTCCGCAAATCCTCATAGGGCAGCGCCTCGAGCCGCTGTGCCTCGGCACCCTCCCCGCGCTCGGCAAGAACACTGCCGCCAATGCTGAGGCATACTCCCAGCAAAACACCCAATGACAAAATAAAAAAATGGTTCTTTTTAGACATCTGTTTCAAAACTCCAATAAAGCCGCCAATATTCGCTACCATACCCACCTATCCAGTACGCCCCTTGCGCACTTTCCTGCACCATTTTACCGGATTGACCGGCCTGCCGTTTTTGCGTATGCCGAAATAAAGACCGGCGCGGCTTCTGCCGCCGCTTTTGCCCACTGCAGCAATGACATCCCCGGCCTCCACCCAGTCACCCACATCCTTGAACAGGCTTTGGGTAAATGCGTAGAGCGTCATGTAACCCTTGCCATGGTCAATTATAGTCAATAAACCATAGCCCCTCAGCCAATCGGCATAGACGACCCTGCCCCGGCTGACGGCATGAATCTCGGTCCCTTCCCCGACCGAAATCAACACGCCATGCCACTGACCGCCAGCTCGTTTACTGCCAAAACGCCTGATCAATCGGCCGCGAATCGGCCACGGCAACTGGCCACGAAGCTTGGCAAAGGATTTTCCAGGACCGGCTTCAAAGGAAAAATCCTCGGCCGCCCTGCGCAGTGAATCGACCAGTTTCTGCAGCTCCCGGGCATTGGCCTGCATTTGGCTCAACTGCTGCTTCTTTTTCGCAAAATCCTTATCCAGCTTTGCCAGCAATTGATCCCTAGCCTTTTTCACCGCCAACATGGCAGCCTGTTCGGCCTTTTTTTCTGCTGCAGCCTGCTCCAGCGCCTGTGTTTCCTGACGCTTTTCCTGTTCCAACCTTGCCAGCGCCCGCAGATTTTCCTGGACTATGGCCAGCCTGTTCAACCTGGCCTTGGCGAAATAGTCATAATATACCATCATCCGACTGGAAACGAGCGGATCTTGCTGATTTAGAATCAATTTCAGCTTATCCTGCCGGCCCATGACATAGCTGGCCCGAACCTCGCCCGCCAACGCCGCGCGCTGCTGCGCAATTTTTTCCGCCGCCACTTTTCCTTGTTTTTCAATCTCCTGCAACCGCCGACGCTGTTCTGCAATGCGGACTTGCAATGCCTTCAGAGAACGGACGATCTGCCCATATTTTTTTTCCACCTCCGCCAGCTGCCGGACAAGCGACCGCTTTTCCTGTTGGATGCGCTGCAACTGTCGCTCGACGTCCCTGATTTGCCGTTGTACCTTGCGCAATTCCTTGGCAGGCTCCGGTCTTGCAGCCTGACCAGGCACTGGCATCAGGAAAAACAACAAAGCGGCAAAAGAGATAACTTGCATCTGCAAAAAATACCTGCATGGATTGAAGGTGTCACACCGGCTGCACTTCCGCCATTTCGCATAACTGTTCAGCGTCCGCCCAAGGGGGGGGGTAAGTGAAGATGGCCGTAAAAGCCCCCGCTTTGGCGGCATTCACCAGCCAAAAAAAGAGTGTGTGAAGCTGCTGCCGGCCCGACAGGCCGGCAGCAAGCCTGGTTTGCCTTTATTCAGGCAGCAGCAATGACCTGCCGGTCATTTCAGCCGGCTTTTCGATGCCGAGAATTTCCAGCATGGTGGGCGCCAGGTCCGACAATCCACCGCCCTGCGCCAGTTTCCGCTGTCCGCCAATATAGACCAGAGGTACGGGATTTGTCGTGTGGGCAGTATGCGGCTGACCTGTCGTCGCATCGATCATCTGTTCGATGTTGCCATGATCCGCCGTCAGCAGTATCTGTCCGCCGGCTTCCAGCAATACCGGGAGAATCCGCGCCAGGCAGTGATCGATGGTTTCCACGGCCTTCACCGCGGCTTCGATGATGCCGGTATGGCCGACCATGTCACAATTGGCATAATTGCAGATGATCACATCATACTGTCCACCCTCGATGGCTGCGAGCATCTGATTGGTTACTTCCTCGGCACTCATCTCAGGCTGCAGATCATAGGTTTTCACCTTTGGCGAGGGCACGAGAATCCGCTCTTCCCCCGGATAGGGCTCATCCCTGCCGCCGCTCATGAAAAAAGTGACATGCGCATATTTTTCCGTTTCTGACAGCCGCAGTTGCTTGAGGCCATGTTTGGACAGAACCTCTCCAAGACCGTTTTTCACATCGAAAGGTGGAAACGCCACCGGAAAATCGAAATCCTGATGATACTGGGTCAAGGTCGCAAAAACACCACGAAAGCGATAATCGCCCCGATCGAATTCGGCAAAATCCGGATCGGCAATCGCCCTGCTGATCTCCCGGGCCCGGTCAGCGCGAAAATTCATGAATACCACCGAATCTTCGGCATCGATGCAGGCTGGCTGCTGCTGATCGTCGAGCATCAGGGTCGGCTCGACAAATTCATCGTTCTCGTCACGTTCGTAGGCATCCGCCAAAGCCTGCAGCGCCGTTGCCGCATGATGCTCCGCCTTGTCTTCAACCAGGGCGGCATAGGCTTTTTTCACGCGCTCCCAGCGGTTGTCCCGATCCATCGCATAGAAACGCCCCATGATCGACGCCACCCTGCCTGCACCCAGTTCTCTGAACCTGTCCTCCATCATCTGCAGAGAAGCCGCGGCACTCCTGGGTGGCACATCGCGGCCGTCGAGAAAAGCATGCAGATAGATTTTCTTCAGCCCCCGCCTGGCGGCCAGATCGATTATCGCCAGGATATGCTGCTCATGACTGTGCACGCCGCCCGGCGACACCAGCCCCATGATATGCAGGGCCTTGTCTTTGGCCAACGCGGCATCGATGGCACGATTGAACACCGGATTTGCATCGAACTCGCCGCTTTTTATGGCATTGCTGACCCGGGACAATTCCTGAGGAAGGTAGCGACCGGCGCCAATGTGCAGGTGTCCCACTTCGGAATTACCCATCTGTTCATCGGGCAGACCGACGGCATCCCCGGAACAATGCAGCAGTTCCATGGGGTATTCCTTTTGGATCCGGTCCCAACACGGCGTATCGGCCATGGCAATCGCGTTGTAATGTTCGTTGTTTGTCCAGCCAAACCCGTCTAAAATCAGAAGCACCAAAGGCTTGGGGCAAGATGTATTGGCATTTGCATATACTGTCATCTGGTCGATCCACTCACAATAAAAAAGGTCGATGCAATGGCTTTTCCCGCTTTTTCTGCAGGCCAGTTTGCGTCTATAAACCCCCATCCATGGGGTGTTTACAGAAAGAAAGCAGCAAATGCGATTTGCTGCTTTCTTCATAATCAATGGCTTGCAGCCATTGATTATGCCGGCACTTCCCTGTGCCGGATCAGTTCCCGTCATTTACAGACGGGAACAAACCGGGAAAGCCAACCCAATCAACCCGAATTGAAAAAAAAAATTAATTTTGCTATATTTGAACGCTTTTTTATATTCTAATGGGATCGCTATGATACATGGAATGACTGCGCAAATAAATCATTGCATCGAGCCCGGTTATCTATAAAATCATATCGCGGCCTTGTACCTTGAGCGACTCAACTACAGTCTCATTCGCTATTTAGCCATGGAAACCGAAGAACATCATAACCTCTACAACGATGCAGATATCATCCGGGCGGCGCGCTGCCTGAAAGCGATGTCGCACCCGCTGCGCCTGAAAATCCTCTGCGTCCTTGGCAACAAGGAAATCAGCGTTCAGGATATCGTTGAACAGGTCGGCACCAGCCAGAGCAACATATCACAACACCTGGCCATCCTGAGAGAGAAAGATATCCTCAACCACAGAAAAGAAGCCAACAAAGTTTATTACTATATCGACGATGCACGCATGCTGCAACTCATCAAAATGATGCGTGAAGTGTTCTGCAACAACTGCTGATACCCGTCTTTTTCATTCACCCAAAACCTGAACCGAACATCATCAATGGACCGTTATATCGAATTTGCCACCAACCACTGGATGCTTTTTGTTGCACTCATCGCCATCACTTTTTTCCTGATCCAGGACATCATCGAAAGCGCACTGCAAAAATTCGAGGCGCTTTCGCCAAGCCTCGCCGTCGCGAAAATGAACCAGGAGGATGCGATCGTCATCGATATTCGTGAAGAACATGAATACAGAAAAGGCCACATCGTCGACGCCATCAACCTTCCCCTGAGCAAATTCGACGAGAACATCAAAAAAATCAGCAAGCATAAAAATTCCCCGGTAATTGTCGTCTGCCAGACCGGCACCCGCTCCATCACCGCCTGCAAGAAACTGGTCAAGGAAGGTTTCGAAAAGGTATACAACATCACCGGCGGCATGCAATCCTGGGAAGACAACAAACTACCGATCAAAGTCAGCAAGAAATAACTGCGTGTCTGACTATCAAAGATGGACACGCAATCGGCACAAGGATGTGCCGACATGATCAATGGCCAGAAGGCACAGATCATAAAGAAAACAGTAAATAACAGACTGTTTTCTTTCCATAAACGTAACTGCTCACCCCTAGTAAAAGAAGCCTCTATGGGTGGTCTGTGGAGGAAGTGTCTTTGGCAGGGATGCCAAAGTCAAGCCTACAGGGATGTATTCACGGCGTCTTCCGGAACAGACTACCCATAAGGGCCCGAGTAGTTACCCATAAACATCCCATGGACGGGTGTTTGTGGAAGGCAACCAACCAACTTCACAATCAAACGACCGCAACAGGCCATGGCAGAAGAAACCACGCAGGAAAAACAGTTTTCCATTCAGAAAATCTATACCAAGGACATCTCCTTTGAAACCCCCAACGCCCCCAAAATATTCACCGAAAAATGGGAGCCTTCCGTGGATTTCAATCTGGGCACCCATGTCGAGCCGCTGGACGATGACCTCTACGAAGTCGCGCTGACGGTCACGGTAACAGTCAAATGCGATGACACCAGCGCCTACCTGGTGGAAGCCACCCAGGCCGGGATATTTTCCCTGAACGGCTTTTCCGAACAGGAAATGGGCCCGATGCTGGGCAGCTTCTGCCCCAACATCCTGTTTCCCTATGCCCGTGAAGTGGTTTCCGACCTGGTGGCCAAGGGCGGGTTTCCGCAACTGCTGCTGGCACCGGTGAATTTCGATGCACTGTACGCGCAGCACCTGCAGCAGTCGCAGCAGGCGCCAGGCTCAGAATCGGTCAATTGATGCCCGTGTTCCACTGACCGGCAGTGACAATGAAGGCAAAAATCAGCGTCCTCGGGGCAGGATCCTGGGGCACGGCCCTGGCCATCCTGGCGGCCCGGAACGGCTGCCCGACACTGCTTTGGGGGCATCTTCCGGAACATATCGAGGCTCTGCGGCAGCACCGGGAGAACCGGCGCTATCTGCCCGGCTTTCCTTTCCCGGAAAATCTGCAGGTCACCGACGATATCAAGACAGCGGCGGCATTCAGCACCATACAGTTGATCGCGGTTCCCAGCCACGCATTCCAGCAAACGCTGCTCAAACTGCAGCCGCACCTGCCCGCCGATGCAAAGATCGTCTGGGCCAGCAAAGGCTTCAACCCCGATGGCGGCTCGCTGCTGCATCAGGTGGTGGAAAGGGTGTTTTCCACACAAACATCCACCGCAGTTCTTTCCGGTCCGACATTCGCCCGTGAAGTCGCGGCCGATTACCCGACCGCCGTCACCATCGCATCGCAGCAACAGTCCTTCATCGAAGAACTGTTGCAAATCCTGCATGGACCTCGATTCCGCATCTATTCCAGCACCGACCTGATCGGCGTGCAGATTGGCGGCGCGGTAAAGAATGTCCTCGCCATTGCCGCAGGAATAGCCGATGGTCTGGGCTTCGGCGCCAACACCCGGGCCGCACTGATCACCCGTGGACTTGCCGAAATCATGCGCCTGGGACTGGCGCTGGGAGGCAGACGCGAAACCTTCATGGGACTTGCCGGTCTGGGCGATCTGATCCTCACCTGTACCGATGACCAATCCCGCAACCGGCGTTTTGGCCTGGCATTGGGTCAGGGCAGAAAAAGAAACGATGTCATCAGGGAAATCGACCAGGAGGTGGAAGGCATCGCCGCCGCCAGGGAAACCCTGCTGCTGGCCCGAAAACACGGCATCGACATACCCATCACCGAACAGACCTACGAGGTCCTGTATCAGGACCTGCAGCCACTGGCTGCCGTGCAGAACCTGCTGGAACGGGAGCAAAAAGCCGAGGTCTAGGTCAGTTTCACCCAGAATCCCATGCAATCCATCATCGAGGAGTGCCATTCTGACCAGCCGCCCAGCAGTGCGGCATCTTGAATAGCACCCCCGGACAATTGCCATCCACAGACACCCCCAATGTATTCAACGCTGTGAAATCCTGAAGGTCTGAATCATGCTCCCCATCAAACCAAGCTGGAAAAACTGGCGCCTGCTGACCGACAATGGCCGGCAAATCTGGGCCTGCAAGCCGTCGAGCGATGACATCGATGCGCATTTGGACAATATCGACAGCTGCACGGAAGCAGAGATCGAACAGTTCCGGATCGATTTCAATTTCGACAAGAGCCAGAACCCCAATTCCGCCGACCAGGTGTTCAGACACCAGGCCATCGCTGAAAATTTTCAGCCCTATGCCGGCGAAATTCCTGCGGCAAAGGACCCGCAGCAGCAAAACATCATTACCGGCCTGGTAGAAGGCATCCATTACTTCTCGGCGCTGCAGAGCAAGGACGGCCACTGGCCTGGCGATTACGGCGGCCCCCTGTTTCTGCTGCCCGGGCTGATCATCGCATCGTACCTCTCCGCATCGCCATTTCCCAGGCCGCACCGGGAAATGATGAAAATCTATCTGTTCAACCATCAGAACGACGATGGCGGCTGGGGCATGCACATCGAGGGCGACTCGACCATGTTCGGCACCGTAATGCAATATGTTTCGCTGCGCATCCTCGGCACCGACAAGAGCCACCCCCAACTGCGCAAGGCCGGCGACTGGATCAAGACCCATGGCGGCGCAACCGGCATCCCTTCCTGGGGAAAATTCTACCTGGCCATCCTGAACCTGTACGACTGGCAGGGTTTCAACAGCCTGTTCCCGGAAATGTGGCTATTCCCGAAATGGCTGCCCTTTCATCCCTGGCGCTACTGGTGCCACAGCCGCATGGTCTACCTGCCCATGGCCTACTGCTATGGCAAACGCATCCAAATGCCGGAGAATGACCTGCTGCTGTCGTTGCGCGAGGAGATCTATTGCCAGGACTACGCCGAGATAGACTGGCCGGAACAAAGGGACGTGGTGTGCGAAAAGGACATCTACACCACCCAGTCGCCGGTGCTGAAGGTGATGAATTTCATCACCAACGGCTATGAAAAATTCAAATCCTCCTGGCTGCGCAAAAAATCGCTGCAATTCATTATCGACTACATCGGCGCCGAGGATGCGCAAAGTCATTACCTCGATATCGGTCCGGTCAACCAGGCCATCAACTCCATCTGCATCTGGGACGCCTGCGGCCGGGATTCGGAGCAATTCCGGCGGCATGTCGCGCGCTGGTACGACTATCTCTGGGTTGCCGAAGACGGCATGAAGATGTCCGGCTACAACGGCTCTCAGCTCTGGGACACGGCCTTCACCACACGGGCCATCCTGGAGAGCGGTATCGCACAACTGTTCACCAGCATCCTCGACAACAGCTACCGGTTCATCGACAGCCAGCAGATACTTGCCGAACACGAAACGCACAGCGAATTCTTCCGCCACCCGATGATCGGCAGCTGGCCATTTTCGACGGCCGAGCAAGGCTGGCCGGTGGCAGATTGTACTGCCGAGGGCTTGAGCGCCGCGCTGGCCGTCCACCACAGCGGGCTGGCCAGACCGAGGATCGACGAAGCCAGGTTGAAACTGGCGGCGGACGTCATACTCTCCTATCAAAACCAGGACGGCGGCTGGGCGACCTATGAACTGAGCCGGGCACCGAAATGGCTGGAGAAACTGAACCCTTCGGAAATCTTCGCCGACATCATGATCGATTATTCCTGGACGGAATGCACTTCAGCCTGCGTGCAGGCGCTGATCGAATTCCAGGAGGTCTTCCCGGAATACAAACGGGAGGCCATCGCCGCCGCCATCCGCGACGGGCTGAAATTTATCCTCGCCCAGCAAAAACCCGACGGCTCCTGGTATGGCGGCTGGGCCGTCTGTTTCACCTATGCCACCTGGTTTGGCATCGAAGCCTTGAGCAAGGCGAAGGGGCTCGGCTATTGCCAGGAGCACCTTCTGGAACGTGGAATTGGACGCGGCTGCGACTTCCTGATCGGCAAACAGAAAGCCGATGGCGGCTGGGGGGAAACCTTCGAATCCTGCTCGAAAATGGTCTATACCGAAGCCGACAGCTCCCAGGTCGTCAATACCGCCTGGGCGCTGCTGGCCTTGATGATTGCAAAACATCCGGACCGGCAAGCCATCGACAAAGGCATAGACCTGCTGCTGGAAAGACAGACGGAACTGGGCGACTGGCAGCAGGAAAACATATCCGGCGTGTTCAATTACAACTGCATGATCACCTACAGCAACTACAGAAACATATTCCCGATCTGGGCGCTGAACCGTTATTACAGGCAATTCATCGAAGTCGACGCCGAAACCGGGGTCTCCTGAGCACAACTTCCGAGGCAGGACCACCACCCGCCGACCTCTACCTGAAACTGTCATTTGCCACGAAGCAGCATTCCATGGCAGGTGAAAGAAACGCGTATTACGGGAATTTGCGAGCAAAAACCGGCAGTCCCTGCCGCTACGCCAATTTACAACACAGGGCATGGTTTCGCCTGCGGAATCCCCCGATTACCCAGTGCATTACTGGTAAATCAAGACCTCCAGCAACTTTCCCGTAAAATTATTTCTCCAAAACCTGACCTGCAACGCAAAAACCCCTTGGCCGGCCAGGCATTTTGATCTACCATTATTACCTATAACTTTTATTAAGTTATAGTCGGTTTTTTACATTGTTTATCATCAAGTCTCCGGAGATGAAATTTCGGCACCCAGGCAACCGGTTTTTACCGGCGGTTGCGTTGAAGAACCTGCTGCACGATACCAGAGCTGTTTTTCCACCTAGCCATTAAAGACCCCCCTTCTGAATGCTGAAAAACCATCGCCGAAGAATTGACCAGTCGAAGACAGGGGGCATGCCATGCTGCATATAATCAACGATTATCCACTCGATTCCGCCATATTCGAACGGACCTCGTTTGGCGATACGGTTTTATTCACCGAAAATGCGGTCTATGCGCTCAAGAAGGGTCAAGCCGTTCTGGAGAACCTGCACAATTATCTCTGCCATCTCAATTTCTGCGTGCTGGGAACAGACCTGAAGAACAGGGGACTTTCCTGCAGCGAGATACCCGGCAATGTCCTGGTCATTGACGAAAGCGACTACCGGGACATCATGGAAAACAACATGGCAATTAAATCCTGTAATTAGCGCCCGTCTATCAATGCCGGACAGCAATCCGGCACAGGGAAATGCCGGCGCTACAAATACCATCAAGGCATTGATTACCAAGAAAAAGTCAATTGCATTTGCTGTTTTGTTTCTATAAACAACCCATGGATGGGGGTAGTTGGGCTCTAACCAATCAGGAAAATTTTCACCACACGCCAGACCCTGCGCAGCTCTTACAACTTGATGTTCAGGGCATGCAGCTTCCGGTACAAATGCGTTCTTTCCATGCCGATGGCACTGGCCAGTTTTGCCACGCTACCGCCACTCTTTTCAAAATGATACTCCAGATAGGTCTTTTCGAACTGCTCTCTGGCTTCCTTCAGCGGCAGATTGAAAAACTCCGGCACCGCAGATGTCGCCTCTTCGACCACCGTTCCCAGAGCATTTTTCACTTCATCCAGCTCTATTTCATCGCCGGCACCAAGAATCATCAGCCGCTGCACCAGGTTTTTCAGCTCCCTGACATTACCCGGCCAGCTGTAATTGCGCAGATAATTCTGCGCGGCCATGGAAAATTTTCTGAACGGCAGCTTCTCGTGGCTGACGAAATAGTCGACATAAAAGCTCAGCAGCGCCGGGATGTCTTCACTGTGCTCTCTCAGCGGCTGCACCTCCATGGTCACGACATTGAGCAGATAATAGAGATCCTGACGGAAGCGTCCTTCCCTGACCTCCTCCTCCAGTCCCTTGCGCGTCGAAGCCATCACCCGCACGTCCACCTGAACCGGACTGCCTCCGCCGACGCGTAGAAAAGAACTGGATTCTATCGCACTGATCAGACGCAGCTGCGTTTCCGGATCCATGCCGTTGATTTCGCCCAGAAACAATGTGCCACCACGCGCCTGCTCCAGCAGGCCGGGATAGATCTTGCCCTTGTCCTCCTTGCCAAAGAACTCCACGGCGGAATTTTCCGGAGCAATACTGCCCACGGCGACATGAATGAAAGGCCCTTCCCGCCGGTTGCTGTGACTGTGCAGATAACGGGCATAGAGCTCTTTTCCCACGCCGGCCTCACCGACGAACAGCACGCGGGTGTCATGCTGAGCCAGGCGCTTCAGTTGATCCTTCATGCGCTCGACGACGGCACTCTTGCCGACCGGCTCGATATTCTCCGTCAACTGCAGCTTCAGGCCGGCATTTTCCTGCTGCAAATGGCTCGCTTCCAAGGCTCTTTCGACGATCAGCAGCAATTTTGCCATGGACAATGGCTTTTCCAGGAAATCATAGGCACCAAGGCGGGTCGCTTCGACAGCCGTTTCCACATTGCCATGCCCCGACATCATGACCACAGGACAGCGCAGGGCATTTTCCGACTGCCACTCTTTCAATAACGTAATGCCATCGGTATCGGGCATCCAGATGTCCAGAAGAATCAGGTCAGGCTGTTTGTCCCGCTGCAACTCCCGCGCCTCGGCGGCATTTTTCGCCATCGCCACCTGATAACCCTCGTCCTGCAAGATCTCCAGAACCAGCTGGCGGATATCCGGCTCGTCATCGACAACCAGTATGTAGGGATTGTTTATTTTCATTTATTACCATTTCTGTAAAATCCACCAGCAGGGAGCCGGAAGATGAATCCTGCGCCTTGCCGGTAATCGGTATCGACCCAGATCGCCCCGCCATGATCCTCGATGATCTTTTTCACGATGGCCAGACCCAGCCCTGTACCCTTTGGCTTGCTGGTGACGTAGGGATCGAAGAGTGTATCGAGCTGCTCCTTGGCGATTCCGGGTCCGTTGTCATAGAGAGCGACTTCGATGAATCTGGCATTGTTGTTGTAGACCTGGCGTAATTTTATTGAAATCACCGCCCCGGCGCCAGTGGCTTCCAGGGCATTTTTCAATAAATTGTGCAGAACCTGCCGGATACTGACCGGGTCGACTTGGACCAGCGGCAGGTTGGTGACGAAATCGGTCCTGATCTGAACGTTGGAATGCAGGCTGTACAATGCCAATACTTCCTGCAGCAGTTCCGTCATATCGATGGCGACCACCTCTTTTTTGCTGGGCCGGGCGTATTCGGAAAATTCATCGACCATTTTTTTCATCGCCTCGACCTGCTGCACGATGGTCTGCGTGGAGCGCTTCAGGATCGCCGTCGATTCAGCGCTGAGCTCGCCCGCCAATTTGTGTTGCAACCGCTCGGCGGACAATTGTATCGGGGTGAGGGGGTTCTTGATTTCATGGGCCAGTCGCCGCGCCACCTCGCCCCAGGCGGCATTTTTTTCCGCCTGAATCAACTCGGTGACATCATCGAACACGACCACGGCGCCGACCCTTCGTCCTTCCTGGGAAAACAGCGGCGTCCCCCGGCAAAGCAATTCCTGCCGCCCGTTGGGGCCCAACAGGGATACACTCTCCTGCCAGACGTCTTCGGCCTGCTGCATCGACTGCTCGATGACTTTCACCAGCCCGGACAGTTCCGGATGGTCGATGCCGAGATCGGCCAGCATTCTGCCACGGTATTTGCTGACCAGGATATGCAGTATCTTGCTGGCAGCCTGATTTGCCGTGCGTATATTATAGTCGGCATCGAAGCTGATCACCCCCGATGTCAGGCTGGTCAGCACGGTTTCCAGATAGGCGCGCTGATTCTCCACCTCGATGCTGGCCCGCCGCGCTTCGTCTCGGGCACCGGCGATCCGGGTCGCCATATCGTTGAAGGACTCCACCAGAAACCCCAGGTCGTCCTGGCTCATGACCGGCAGCCGCTGCTCGTAATGTCCCGCAGCGACCGCCTGGGTACCCTTCACCAGTTCCTTGACCGGCGCAATGATATGGCGGATGACGATAAACGCCACCCAGATTGCCGCCAGCAGGCTCAACAGCAGCACCAGCGACAACGTCAGCGTGAAACTCAGACGCAGCGAATCCCGTAGAAAGGTCATTTCCTGATAGCGGACAAAGGCGAATTCCACGGAATCGGCAAGATCGGCGATCCTCACCGGCACGGGGAACAGCGCCTGCAGATAACGCTTTTTTTTGCCTTCCACCTGGGTGACCACCTGGATCAGCAAACGGTCATCCTCGTCCATATCCAGCCCGACATAATCGTTCCCGCCCTGCAGCTGCAGCCAGACATGGTCCACCGGCAGACTGGGCAGTATATCACTGGGGTTGACGCTGCTCGATGCGATGATCCTGCCGCTGCGGGACAGCAGCGCCATTTCCGAGGCGCCCGAGGCGGCGCGCAGTTTTTCCAGCTCGATGGCCGCCAGCGCCGACGATTTGTCGCCCAGTTCCCCGCTCATCTGCTGGACCTGCTTCAAATGCCAGCGCATGCGCTGGTCCAGTGACGCCTGGCTCAATTCCAGGGCGTCCTCCATGGCCCGGTCGATTTCCACATTGAACCAGCTGTCGATGCCCTGGTGCAGAAACTGCGTGGAAAAATAAAAGACGATGGCCGCGGGCGCCAGAGACAGCAGCACGAACAACAGGATCATCCTTGTCGTCAGGCGCGATCCGGCCTCGCGCTTCTGCAGCTGCCGGTACAGCGAGTAGATATTCACCCCCACCAGTCCCAGCAGCACTACCGAGCCTAGAATATTGACCAGCAGCAGCCAGGAATACATCTGGTTCAGCTGGGAGGACTCCTGAGTCGCCGAACTCATCAGCTGCAGCGACAGCAGTATCAGACTGAAGAGAATGACGATGGATGCGCCGATCGGCAGTTTTATTTTTTTATCGGGCATCGATACCAGTCGCTGGACAAAGACCAATCGGCGTTGACGTAGGCAACCGGGCGCAGCGGCAGCGGCAGCGCCTCCCGGTCGAAACTGACTTTAATGGCAGCATAATAGCTGTGCCGGGGATCCAGCCGACGAATCTCTACAATGTGCATGTCCCTGACTCTTCCCAACGCCCCCAAGGCACCCGCGAGCGTCAGGAAATTCTCCACGCTGCCCTTGCCCTGGTCCTTGACCTGGTAGACATTCATCAGGGGATGATAACGAATACGATAAAGGTTTTTCCTATAGTGTACCTTTTTATCCCAGAGATAGGGACGTTCCCGATAGATTCCAACCTGTATCGTCCACAACAACGGAATGCCGCTGCGCAGCGCTTTTTTCGCCACCGGACTCAGGCGGTAATCGATGTCCGCCGACAATACATACCACTGCTTTTCCGCGCGCAGCCCGGCCTCGACGATG
>JANEMG010000461.1 GCA_024511045.1 Gammaproteobacteria bacterium
CTGGATATACTGAGAGGCATATTGACGATGTCCCAAGGCAACAAGAAAAATGGTTAAGCAAATCACCCGCATCAAAGAAGATATCAGCTGTGTATTCGACCGCGACCCGGCGGCGCAGACGGTGTTCGAAGTCATTACCGCCTATCCCGGATTTCATGCCGTCCTGATCCACCGCCTCAGCCACCGCCTTTGGAACATCGGCCTGCGCTGGCTGGCGCGTTTCATCTCCCATATCGCCCGCTGGCTGACCGGCATCGAAATACACCCTGGAGCATGCATAGGCAGGCACTTTTTCATCGATCATGGTATGGGGGTGGTGATCGGTGAAACGGCGGTCATCGGGGATGACTGCACGTTGTATCATGGCGTGACCCTGGGCGGGACCACCTGGAACAAGGGCAAGCGGCATCCCACGCTGCACGACGGCGTGGTGATCGGTGCCGGGGCGAAGGTGCTGGGACCCATCGAAATCGGCGAGGGCGCCCGGGTGGGTTCCAACTCCGTGGTGTTGAAACCGGTGCCGGCAGGTGCAACGGTAGTCGGCATCCCCGGTCATATCATCGATCCTGCCGCCAGAAAGGCCGCCGCCAAGCGCGATGCCATCGCCAGTAAAATGGGCTTCGACGCTTATGGTGCAACGGCAGACATGCCCGATCCGGTCGCCTATGCCATCAACCACATGCTGGACCATATACACCTGATGGACAAGCAGTTGGAAACCATGAAACAGGTGCTGAACGAGGCGGGTATCCAGTGTCCGGAGCAGCCGATTCCGGAACTGGACGGCTGTGAGATCGAAGACAGCTACGACAAGGATCAGGGGCATGGTATTTGATGATTTTCAGCATTATGCCAGAATGGACGGTTCGGGTTGGGCGCCAGCTTTCAAGCTGTTTTCAGTACTGCCTGTGTTGCATGGTAAAAAAACCTATATACTTTGTATGTAACTACTCGGGCTCCTAATGGGTAGTCTGTTCCGGAAGACGCAGTGAATACATCCCTGTGGGCTTGACTTTGGCATCCCTGCCAAAGACACTTCCTCCACAGACCACCCATAGGGGCTTCTTTTACTATGGGTGAGTAGTTGCCTTTGTACTTTGAAGTTGTTGATTTATATCGATTATGATGGTAATAGTTGAAGTATCACAGATTTTGGCCGAGGTATTGCAGTTGCCGGGCGGTGGTGAGAATCTGCAGGAAAATTCCCCATTGCTCGGTGCAATTCCGGAATTTGATTCCATGGCCGTTGTTTCAGTTTTGACCGCACTGGAAGATTCCTATGGTTTTTTTGTCGATGACGATGAAATCGATGCGGAAATTTTTGAAACGGTTGGATCATTGGCAGGTTTTGTCGAGCAAAAATTGAATGATCAATGATTTGAAATCCTGTTCATCCGTTTGTTCTTTTTTATTCCAGGCGAACAGGGAAACCTGTATGCCATCTATTACCCTCCTGTATCGGGGGCGTCTGCAACCCAGATATTGCTGCATATACCGGCATTTGCCGAGGAAATGAACAAATCCCGGCGCATGGTTGCTTTGCAGGCGAGAGAGTTTGCCAGACATGATTACGGCGTATTGGTCATTGATCTGTTCGGAACGGGGGACAGTCAGGGCGATTTTTCCGACGCCAGTTGGTCGCTGTGGAAACAGAGCCTCACGGAAATTTGCGCTCAACTGCTGCAGCAGGGTTTCAATGTCAGTTTCTGGGCATTACGGTCAGGGGCCTTGTTGGCCCTGGATGTTGCGGAGCACGCACAGCTCCCTTTGAAGAATCTGCTGACGCTGACCGCCATGGAGAGCGAAGCGAAGGCGGTTAGTCCCCGGTAGCGACCAGGGCCGCACTGTTTATCCGGCGTGCGATAGCGCAGAGGGAAAACAAAGTAGGCATACGAAAAGTAGCG
>JANEMG010000462.1 GCA_024511045.1 Gammaproteobacteria bacterium
CAATGAGCTTCTAAACAGGCAAAAGCCCTCCAGTAGCGCTATTGCAGGGCAAAACGCTCTTTTGAGGCACATGATTACAAGAGAGGGTGAACCACGTTTGGGTATTGACGGTTATCCGGCAGAAGGTGGTCTTTACGCCTCATTGCTGGAAGCCACAGGACTGTACTCAGAAACAAAAGACGGTTGGCGCTTTGTAGCCCCCTCCGACAATGAGACTGATACATACAGGCTCTTTCCTGCCTGGAATGCAGCCATTCAGTACATAAAGAAAAATAAAAAGCGCTCGGTTGCCGTCTCAGAACTCTATGACCTCTGGGCGGAGCAACCATACGGGATCAAAGATGGATTGATGCCGGTTCTGTCGGTCGCGTTTATTCTCACTCAGCGGGAAAATCTTGCCATCTATCGGGAAGGTATTTTTCGTGCGCGGTTTGATGATGTCGATGTTGAGTATATGGCCAAAGATGCCGAGACGATCCAACTGCGCTGGATGGACCTGAATAAGATTTCACGTCGCATGCTTTCCGATATGGCCGATGTTGTACGAGACCTTGATGAGAAAAACGAACTGAAACACCTTCAGCCGATTGATGTAGCCCGTGGTCTCGTGGCGATCTATGAAAAACTGCCGAACTGGACGAAACGGACAATGCGTCTGTCAGCAAGAGCTATTCAAGTGCGTGACATTTTCAAGCGCGCGCGTGATCCGAACAAGTTCTTGTTTGACGATATCCCTGCATTGGTTAACTCCAAGAAAACCGACATATCCGACAAAGACGACATTCGTAATATCGTCTCGATAGTGAAGGAAGGGCTGCAAGAATTGGTGCAGGCATATCCTCTTATGGTTCATCAGCAAAGGGATATGCTTCTTGCCGAGTTACAGGTTCCTAACCTTTCACGTCAGTCTCTCTTGGAGCTTCGTGAGCGGGCTGAGAATGTTAAAGAACTTGCCGGAGATTTCCGTTTAGATGCTTTTGTCGGGCGTCTGGCTCAATTTGATGGAGATGACGAAGGCTTCGAGGGCATTGCAAGTCTTGCAGCAAACAAGCCACCCAGAGACTGGGTAGATCCGGATATGGATCGAGCATCTATAGAGCTTGCGGATATGGCACAGAAGTTCCTCAGGGCCGAAACATTTACACGGATCAAGGGACGTCCTGAAAAGCGCCAGGCGATGGCGATTTTGGTTGGGATGGAAGGTAGACCAGCCCCGCTACTGGAAGAGTTCGACGTGATTGACTCTGATCGGGACGCAATCAACGATCTTATTGACCGGGTTTCGAAAACGCTTGAAGCCGTAGATACCAATAGCCGAAGCATTATTCTTGCCGCATTGGCGGAGCTGAGTGCTCGATATATGCAGGCTCCCGAGGTAAAGAAGCGGAAAACAGGAAACGGAAAGGTCGCATAGGATATGTCTGGAAATGAAATGCACGTTCTGGGATTGTCTGGCGGTCGAGATAGTGCTGCGCTTGCTGTTTACATGCGTCAGCACCACCCGGACATTGAAATTGAATATTTCTTTACCGACACAGGTAAAGAACTCTCCGAAGTATACGAGTACCTTGGCAGGCTAGAAGGATTCTTGGGTCAACGTATTCGCAAGCTGAATCCCGATAGAGACTTTGATTTTTGGTTAAAACAGTACAACGATTTTCTACCATCAGCGCAGACGAGGTGGTGTACACGTCAGTTAAAGCTGAGACCATTTGAGCAATGGGTTCGGCCTTTACTCGAAGAAGGCAAAAAAATATACAGCTATGTCGCAATTCGTGGCGATGAAGAATATCGGGAAGGCTACTCATCGAAAGATGAAAACCTAATTATTAAGTTACCCTTCAAAGAAGCAGGGATAGATAAGGCTGGCGTGCTGGATATTTTGGAAGGGGCCGGTCTCGGGC
>JANEMG010000191.1 GCA_024511045.1 Gammaproteobacteria bacterium
ATAAGCGTTCTATTGAGGTGTGATTTGGATTTCAAGTTCCCAATATTATACCTCTTTAGAGCGCACTATTCATTTACAATCAACAAGTTATTCTGTCTTTCTGAACTCCGAAACTTTAGTTGATCAAATCCCGGCGATGCGTTTTTTTCCTGCGCTCATCCAGATCAAAGTAATTCTGCAGTTTCTTCAGTAATTTTTTCTTTTTCATCGCTCCGCCGCCTCAGGTTTTCGTCTGCCGTTGACCGTCGGGATTCAGGACATCCAGTAATTCAGCTTTGTCCAGGGTCATCTGCCGCTCTATTGCGATTTCTTCCGGCCGCTTCATGACAAAGACGCTTGCCGCCGTGTTGATAAGATTTTTCTTTATCTCGTACATATAGGCGCTGTCATTGATCAGTGAAGTGCCTGCTTCCGGTGATATTTTCCGCTCCCGAATCAAACCGTCGATGGCATGATTCATCTGTTGATCCTGCTCTTCGATGAGAATTTTCAGATTGTCCAGCGCCAGCAGAGGCAATTCCTTGTCCATTACCCCTTTTCTGAGGGCATCCAGCTCCCTGATCACCAGGGCCAGCTGATAACGGATAATATTGTACTGTCCGATGACAAAGGGATTGCCGGACAGCGCGGATTTATAGAGATTCTTCTGCAAATGCTTGGCGCTCTTGATCGCCTCGACAATGCTCCGGCTTGCTTCGCGCAGGGCATACAGACTGCGCGCCTGCCCCGTCGCATGGGAAACCCTCGCCTGGCTGATAAAAGCGATGATGGCACTGTAGATGCCCTTGATCTTGCGCCCGTAGCTGTCATCGACATCGTACCTTGGAATGCGCCGGTGCTGCGCCAGCACCTGCTGCAAATCCAGCTTGGAAAGCACTAGGCCTACAGGCAGGCCCAGCAGATGCAGAATGATCTCGATGGCATTGTCGTACAAGTGCAGGGTCTCATTCCTGACCGCCTCGACGGCCGTATCCGGATAATTCATTACCGCCCTGTTCAGATACCTTGGCCTGTCGATCAGCACCGGCCCCGCTTTCAGCAGTTTCCGTAATGCCTTGGCCATAACATCGATCAGCGGCAGCATCACGGCAAGACCCACCAGATTGAACAGGGAATGAAACGCTGCCAGTTTCAAGGCGTAATCGTCCGGCGCAATGCCCACCAGGTCACTGAAATTGTCCACCAGCCAGACGAATTGTCTGATCATCAGCAGGGCGATGGATGCGGTAATCAGATTGAACAGAAAATGCGCCGCCGCCAGTCTCTTACCCTGGATATTGGCACCTATCGCGCCAATGACCGCGGTAACCGTGGTGCCAATGTTTGCACCAATCGCCATTGCCAGGGCATTGTCATAGGCAATCTGCTGCGCCGACAAAGCGGTGATGATCAGCACCATGGTGGCATCGCTGGACTGGATGATGACCGTTGCGGCAATGCCCAGAGACACGTAGATCAACAGCCCCAACAGGCCGGGCACGGCGTATCTGGTCAAATCGATACCGGCCCTGAAGGCCTCGAAACCTTCCTTCATGTAATGAATGCCCAGAAACAAAAAACCCACGCCGGACAATACATAGCCCCCCCTCAAAGGCCGGGGTTTCTGCAGCGCCAGAAATACGCCGAACACCAGCATCGGCATCGCATAGGCGGAGATGTTGACCTTGACGCCATAACCGGCAACCAGCCAGGCGCCGGTGGTGGTCCCCAGATTGGCACCGAAAATAATACCCATCCCCGCGGCGAGATCCAGCAGACCGGCGCTTAGGAAAGAAATGATCAGCACCGACAACAATGAACTGGACTGCATCAGCATCGTTGCGACGATACCAAAACCCAGTCTTTTCCAGAGTCTGTCGGTAATGATACGGAGCATCTTCTCCAGCATGCCGCCGGCAAAGATATTGATGCCCCGCTCCAGCGACAGCATGCCAAACAAAAAAATGGCAATGCCGGCAGCGATCACCTTGAAATCAGGGCTGACCCAAAAGCCATAGGCAAGCAACAGAAAAACAATGGGCAGGCCAATTTTTCTTAGCATCGAATACCTCTATCGGTGTCTTTCCCCCGCCATTCCCCGAACACTGTCATTGAGCGACCTTCCATCCATAACGGAAACATGCTGGATAGATCAAGGTGAAGCACCATCCTCAGTAAAAGAAGGTAACAATGTACAGGAACTTGTGCAATGATTACTATCGAAGCGTTCCCGATGCGCGGTTTTCAACCGGAAAACTGCGTCTTTCAACAGCCTGTTAAACTGCACTGACGCGCAAACCGCAAAATTCTTCGAGAGACCTGCCTTGTCCACTTACAGTCCGGTAAACCTGAACCCCAGACGCGATGCCGATGCCTTGCTGGTTCTATTGCTCTCGCTGCTACTGATGGCCCTGACACTTGGCTTGTTTTACCTGCTGCTGTTTATCCATGTTCTGTACCGGGCAAAAACCACCGCCAGCTGCTGTCAACCGGGAACAGCAACGGCCCTGGTGTTTGGCAAACGTCTGACCGACGACAAGCCGGACCGGGAATATCGATGCCGTCTGGATCGACTGTTGGCATCGACCTGGCAGCGCGCGGTGTTGATGGGCGGCATCACCGCGCAGGCCAACATCAGCGAGGCTCAGGCCGGCTACCAGTATCTGCTGGAAAAAGGCCTGCGGAACAAAAACGTACATCTGGAGCAAAGCTCCCGCAACACCTTGGAAAACCTGAAGAATACCCGACAATTACTGCAAAGCCGGCAGACCGTGATCATCTCCAACCGCTATCATCTGGCCCGCTGCGCCATGCTGGCATCCAGCCTGGGGATGACCTGTCGGTTATGTGCGGCGGAAGACCGCTTTCATGCCAACCCGGCCAATCTCTGCAAATGCCTGATGGAGGCTTTCTATCTGCACTGGTTCCTGTGCGGAAAATATTGGGCAAAGCTGACCCGCAATCGGAGAATGCTGGACAAAATCAGTTAGTGCCTGTCTCTATAATGCCGGCATAAGCAACGAGCTCATGTCATCGAGCAGCAAAAAAACAGGCAAACGTATTGGCTGATTGAGATGCCAACCAGTCAAGGAGATCACTGATCTTCGCGGCATCGGCCCCTTCGGGAATTTCGCAGCTTTCTCCACAACAGCACTGGCAGACGCAGCAGCATGCCCAGCAGCAGTCTGCCATGCATCCAGGTCAGCAGTACATTGTCGCGCAAATACCGGAACTGGGAAACACCGCCCTGCTCGGCGCTCAGATAGCGCACGGGAACCGGCCGGTTGATCACGGGTACACCCTGCCAGGCCATTCTCACGACCACTTCCGGATCAAAATCGAAGCGCCGGGCAAAAGAGGAGGAATCCATAGCCTCCAGCAGTGCCTTGACCGGATAGACCCGAAAACCGAACAGCACGTCGTGAATGCCAGCCCCCAACGTTTCGAGATTGCCGAAGAAATTGGAAATCTTCCGTCCTTTGACCCGAATCGCCGGCGCACTGCTGTCGAACACCGGTTCTCCCAGAACCATCGCCAGAGGATGCTGCCTGGAGATTTCCATGAATGACTGGACCGCCGATACCGGGTGCTGGCCATCGGCATCCATGGTCAGAACATGGCTGAAATTTTCTTTCAGCGCCGCCTGCAGCCCGGTATAAACGGCGCTGCCCTTGCCCCGGTTGACGGCATGCCGCAATACCGTCAGCTGGGTTTCCGATGCAGCCAGTTCCTGCAGTGTTTCTGCACTGCCATCATCGCTGCCATCGACCACCACCCAGACCGGCTGCCAGACCGCCAGCGCCTGGCGGACCACCTGCAGCAGCATCGGGCCGGTGTTGTAAGTCGGGATGAGCAGCAGATGGGTCTTCGATGCGGATTTCATTCTCTTTTTCGTGCCCGGCAACGGGTCAGGGGGATATTGACGACCTTCAGAAAATCATCGCCGCATCGGCTTGGTACTGACTGGCAGGGAGCTGTTGTACAGATGGTTTCTGAAATAATTTTCCAGGTCGCGGGTAAACTCCTTGAGATCCTGGTCCTTGCCCACCTGCAGGCGCTTGCCCAGGGTGGCCCGGTATATTAAAGGAAAATCCGGTTTTTGCCAAATACGCCATTTTTTACCCAGAAATGGCGTATTGGCCTCGATGAACACAGTCTGCACGGGGGCGCCGGTCTGCCGGGCGAGCAGCGCAAACCCTCCCTTGAAGGGATTTATCGTTCCTGAGACGGTGCGGGTTCCTTCTGGAAACAGCAGCAGCTGTGCGCCTTCCTGCAGAGCATCCTTGCATTGCTGAACAAAGCGCAGCGGCGTGTCACTGCGGATGAAGCCACCCAATTCCGCGCAGCCATAAAAAACAGGATTGTGCAGTACCGAACCCTTCATCACACAGACGACATTGGGCAGTCTGGAAGTGACAAAAAGGGCGTCCATCAGGCAGGGATGATTCGGCGTGATAATCAGGCCGCGTTCGTGGCGCAAGCGATCCAGTTCACTGAAGTCGACATGGACAATACCGGACAGGCGCAGCACGGCAAAAAAAAGCCGCGAACCATAGTGCATGCCATGCCTGCCGCACCAGTGCGCCTGGGATCGGGTAAGAAAAGGGCGCAGAATCAACCCCAGCAGCGACAGCAGCAGACCGGCGGAGACAAAAAAGACTGCCCCGATCAGTGTCACCAGCCATTCATAGCACCAGCGCAAACCGGCCGGCAGCCTGCTCAGATCCATACCTGCCCACCAGTCATAAGCGTCGCAGCACACGGGAGGCATGATAGTGACCTGGCTTCCCAGACATCAGCATCCCGCGAGACGGTCATCCAGATCCACCGCACCGGCAGCGCATCCCTGGTTGACAACATGCCAAAAGCAGCGCTGTTCCCGAATGCCCAGAATTTCCTGCGCCGCCTGCATCCCCGAGACGCTGGCGCCATAGACGCCTCCTCCGGGTGAACTCCAGTGACCGGCGAAGTACAGCCCCGCGATTGGCGCACGATTGCCTATGCGATTGGCGCCTACCTGTTCGGGACTGGCGTCCCAGCCATAGGCCGCCCCATGGCTGTTCAACGTATAACGCTGCATGGTCGCGGGTGACCCGGCATCGACGAGCAGCAGATGGTCCTTGAGCCCCGGGATATAACGCACCGCCAGATCCAGCATTTTCTGCACGAAGACTGGTTTCGATTCCTGCCATGAATCGACGCAATCATAGCTCAGCAGCGTGGTCAGCATGATGATGTGCCGTCCAGGGGGAGCGAGACCCG
>JANEMG010000192.1 GCA_024511045.1 Gammaproteobacteria bacterium
CCATAGCGGCCTCCAGAAGTTTGTGTTGATTTCTCTTCTGAGAGGCCGCGCCTTGCTATGTCAACTATTTTTTGAGATTTTTAGTGGTTTTTCTCCTCTGAAACTCTAAACTCTAGTACTCATTTTGGACACCCTTTTTTCTGTTCATTTTACTTCAGTTTGTGTGTCCGGTTTAGTGTAGCCACTTCAAAATCCTATGGTTATGAATTCCCGGCAAAGCTGGATGGACAAACTGGTCGCCTATTCGCTGCGCGGCGGCCTGCCGCTGTTTATCTTCATCCTGTCGCTGACCCTGGGAGCCATTGCCCTGGTCTTCACCCCCCGCGAGGAAGAGCCGCAAATCGTCGTACCCATGGCCGACATCCTGGTCTCCGTTCCCGGACTGTCCGCGCAGCAGGTTGAAAAACAGGTGACGCTGCGCCTGGAAAAACTGCTCTCGCAAATCCCCGGCGTGGAACATGTCTACTCCACATCCCTCAGCGGCAAAGCCGTCGTGACCTTGCGGTTTTTTGTCGGAGAAGACCGGGAGGATGCACTGCTGAACACCTACAACAAGCTCTATTCCAACCAGGACCAGGTTCCCGCCGCCGTGAAAAGCTGGGTGGTCAAACCCGTGGAAGTGGATGACGTACCCATCGTCCTGCTGGCTTTGTGGAGCAGCCAGCCGGATCGCTACAGCGACTTCGAACTGAAGCGATTTGCCGATGAGATCACCACCCATCTGCAGCAGATCGAGGACACCAACCAGATCCACATTACCGGCGGCCGGTCCCGTGCGGTCAATATCGCTCTCGATCCGCAAAGCCTGGCCGCCAGAAAAACCACTACAGCCGAAGTGGTGCGCGCCATCACTGCATCCAATCAATTGCACAACGCCGGCCTGGTGGCTTTCAACAATGACTCAATCATCCTGGAATCGGGTGACTTTCTACGCTCCCTGAAGCAGATCAAGTCGCTGACCATCAATATCGTCGACGGCATACCGGTGCATCTGCAGGATGTCGCGAACATATCCGATGGTCCGGCCGAGGTGGAAAACTACACCTGGATTGAATTCTCCCCCCGGCATCCGCAATTGCAGCAATACCAGAACAGCTACCCGATGGTGACCCTGTCGGTCGCGAAAAAACGCGGCGCCAACGCGGTCTGGGTTGCCGAAAGCGTGCACCGGAAAATCCAGGAACTGCAAAGGGAGCTGCTACCCCCCGAAGTGCACGTGGAAATCCTGCGCGACTATGGCAAGACCGCCAATGAGAAAGTCAACAGCCTGACCTCCAACCTGGCTTTTGCGGTCTTTACCGTGGTCGTGTTCATCGGGGTTTTTCTGGGCTGGCGTCCGGCCCTGGTCGTTGGCCTGGCCATCCCGATCTGCTACGGCCTGACCCTGATGCTGGACATGGTATTCGGCTATACCATCAACCGGGTCACCCTGTTCGCGTTGATCCTGTCTCTTGGTCTGCTGGTCGATGACCCGATCACCGGCATCGACAACATCGAACGTTTCATGCGCCAGGGTTCCGGGGACTACAGGGAACGCATCATCGCTGCCATGGCGGAAATCCGCTCGGCGCTGCTGATGTCCACGGTCACCATCATCCTGGCCTTCGTCCCTCTGGCCTTCATTACCGGCATGATGGGCCCCTACATGGCGCCCATGGCCTTCAACGTGCCGGTCGCCGTTTCCTTCTCCACCGTCGTGGCCTTCATGGTCACCCCCTGGCTGGCCAGCAAGGCGCTCAAGCCGAGCGAGGAAGAACAGACCTCCCGGACCCTGCTGACCACCTATCAGAAGCTGCTGGGGCCCTTCATCGCCACCCGGAAAAAGGCCTGGCTGGTGATCCTCGTCGTCACTGCCCTGTTTACCCTGACCACCAGTCTGCCGCTGTTTCGCGCGGTGCCGCTCAAGCTGCTGCCCTTCGACAACAAAAATGAACTGCAGATACTGATCGATCTGCCGGAAGGGAGCACCCTGGAGCAGACTGCCGGAATCACGAAAAAAGCCGCCGCAATCGCCAGACAACTGCCGGAAGTCGAGGCTCTCGCCAGTTTCGTCGGCGTCCCTTCACCGATGGATTTCAACGGCATGGTACGGCATTACTATCAGCGCCAGCTGCCGCACCTGGCGGATATCCGCCTGACCCTGGCGGACAAGAGCCAACGCGAACATCAGTCCCACGCGGTATTAATCCGCTTGCGCAAAATGCTGCAGTCGCTCAACAGGGACGGCGTCTTGCTGCGGGTTATCGAAGTCCCACCCGGCCCGCCGGTTCTGAGCACCGTGGCCGTCGAACTCTACGGCGATACGCTGACGGCCTACGAACAGCAGCGCCAGGCGGCAGAAACCGTCATGCAGCGCCTGCGCCAGGAACCCTTCGTGGTGGAAGTCGACTCCAGCGTGGAAAGCGACCAAAAACGCTGGCGTTTTGTCGCGGACAAGGAAAAAGCCGCCCTGGCGGGTATTTCCACGGAGGAAATCGCTTTCAATATGGGCATCGCAAACCACGGCTTTGTCCCTGGTTTTTTCAATCTGCAGCGCGAAACCAACCCTGTGCCCATCGTCCTGCGCCTGCCCAAAGCCCAGCGCGCCAACCAGCAGGATCTGGAAACACTGCCGCTGAAAAGCCGGACCGCCCGTACAGCACCCGCGATGATGGCGCTTGGTGAACTGGGGGAATTCATCGAAAATACGGCCGACAAGGCCATCTACCACAAGGATTTGCGGCCCGTGGTCTATGACACGGCGGAACTGGAGGGCCGCACGCCGCCGGAAGTCGTGCTGGACGTCAAGGCCGATCTGAATGCAGACGACCCACAGCCAAGAGACTGGCAGAGCCGGACCTTTTTCGACTCGGACGGCGGCATTGCCTGGCAGCTGCCGGAAAATATCCAGGCCGTCTGGGACGGCGAAGGGGAATGGAAAATCACCATCCGGGTCTTCCGCGACATGGGGATCGCCTTCGCCCTGATCGCCATATTCTTCGTACTGCGTCTGCAGACGGGTTCATCAACATTGGCCTGCATCATCATGCTGTCGATTCCCCTGACCTTCATCGGCATCATGCCTGGTTTCTGGCTGCTAAACCAGTTCGGCGAGCGCTTCATCGGCAACAGCCCGGACCCGGTGCTGTTCACCGCCACGGCGATGATCGGCATGATCGCCCTGGCCGGCATCGTGATCCGAAACTCCCTCATCCTGATCGAATTCATCACCCATGCCAGGGAAACAGGCATGCCGTTGCATGACGCCCTGCTGCAGGCCGGCGCCATCCGCATGCGCCCCGTGCTGCTGACCGCAGGAACCACACTGCTGAGCAACCTGGTCATCACCCTCGACCCGGTGTTCAGCGGCCTGGCCATTGCCATCATATTCGGGATCATCGCCTCCACCCTGTTTACCCTGGTGGTCATACCCGTTGTTTATTACTTGATCTACTCCCCCAGGGAAGCATCGCTTTGAGACTTCATCATGCATAACAAAATCAAAACCTTCGGCATGCCGATCGCGGCAATCCTGCTGTTGATCCTGATGATCCTGTGGCAGGCCGGCGCCTTCGTAGACAAAATCGAACCGGGAATCATTGCCCCGCAAAATCCCTACAAAGGTGAAACATTGACCGTCTCCGCCCGTGATATCATGCAGTACGAAGAGGTGTCGGCCACGGTACGCTCACGGCATTCCGTCGATCTCGCCGCGCGCATCCTGGCGCCCATCAGGGCAATTCACGTCAAGGCGGGGGACCTGGTCGACAAGGGCGACCTATTGATCGAACTGGACGACAGAAACATGCGTGCCAATGCTGCCCAGGCACGCGCCCGGATCAATGCCGTCAGGGCGCGCCTGATCGAAGCGAAATCCAGCTTTATCCGCACGAGGAATCTGTATGGAAAGGAAAGCGCCACGAAAGCGGACCTGGAAAAAGCGGCGGCAAACTACGAAACCCTGAAAGCACAGTTGGCCAGCGCCAGGCAATCCCTGTAGGCTGCCGAAACGGTTTTGAGCTACAGCAAGATCGAGGCGCCCTTTGCGGCCAGAGTGACCGACAAATACGCCGACCCTGGCGATTTGGCTTCCCCCGGCATGAAACTGTTGACACTGTACAATCCGCAGGCACTGCGCATCGATGCCAATGTCCGGGAATCCCTGGCCCTGACCCTGAAAACCGGGCAGACGCTGCAGACGCACATCGCGGCGCTGAACACCACCATTCCTGCAACCATCGAGGAAATCGTTCCCTCCGCAGACCCCGGCGCCCGCAGCTTCCTGGTCAAGGCAACCATCGAATCCTACCCCCGGCTGGTTCCCGGGATGTTCGCGAAATTGCGCATACCCACCGGCAAACAGGAACAGTTGCTGATCCCGCCCGCCTATGTTGTACAGGTCGGGCAGCTGGATATGGTCTGGGTACTGGATGATTCCGTGCCGGTACGACGCTTCATCCGCGTCGGCCAGCACTATGATGACCAGGTGAAAATCATCTCCGGACTGTCCATAGGCGAAAAACTGATTACACCGAAAAATATGGCGGAGACAGTCAGGTAACGGCTCTGAACCACTTCAGCTGAAGTTTGCCGGCTCGTTGGTCAAAAGGAGGGAACTGTCTGAAGAACCGGCGATGCATGCATCCGGAACCAGAGAAAAAATGGGGTGAACGATGGGGCTCGAACCCACGACAACCGGAATCACAATCCGGAGCTCTACCAACTGAGCTACGCTCACCATAGACTTGAAAAGATTGGCACGCTTGGCAGGACTCGAACCTGCGACCCTCGGCTTAGAAGGCCGATGCTCTATCCAGCTGAGCTACAAGCGCTAAATTTGGTCGGGGTAGAGAGATTCGAACTCCCGACATCCTGCTCCCAAAGCAGGCGCGCTACCAGACTGCGCTATACCCCGAAGGCCTTCGCGATGCAGGCCGCCGGTGAATTTTTAGCGTCATCCTGCAAAGAAGAGGAATAATACTGCAATTTAAATTGTCCGTCAACGGCTAATTTGTCACACTTTCCAGCGTTGATTTTTTCCTGATCGGCCATGGACAGCAAATGCTTGCGCAGCAGGAAAGAATGGAAATTGCAGCCCTACTCACACTCACAGAGTCGGTTGATAATTATAGAAATCAACCGGAAATCAGGAAATTTTTACCCGGCATCATTGCGCCGACCTCAATCGCTGACCGCCATGGAGAGCGAAGCGAAGGCGGTTAGTCCCCGGTAGCGACCAGGGCCGCACTGTTTATCC